>JBIOWO010000271.1:0-9894 GCA_044868555.1 Lacipirellulaceae bacterium
TTGAGGCAGCGAGCACTGGCGGAGCCAGTGGCACACCATTTCCTCCAGCCGCCGTGGCCGGTGCGCTCACTGCGCTCACGCCCAGTGCCACGCGAACCAATAGCGCCATCGCCGCCGCCTTGGATGCCACCGACAGGAACGCGTCGACCTCGGCCGAGGCGCCCTCGAATACGTCCGGGCACCAGAAATGAAACGGCACGGCCGAGAGCTTGAACGCCAGCCCGACCATGATCATCAGGGCTGCCAAAGCCAGCACCATCAACGTGCCCCAGTTCTCGCCGCTCGTGACCATCGCGGGGATGTCGAGCGCGGCGAGCCGCGTGGCAATCGTCGGCAGGTGGGCCGTGTTCAACAGGCCGGCCAACAGGCTGATGCCGTACAGCATGACGCCGGCGGCGCCCGCGCCGTAAACGGCGTATTTAAGGGCAGCTTCACTCGCCCGGCGGCGGCCCTTGATGATGCCGGCCATCACGTACGACGGCACGCTGGCCATCTCGACGGCCAGGAAGACCGTCATCAAATGATTGGCCGACGCCATCAAACACATGCCCAGCGTCGCGCCCAACAGCAGCGAGTAAAAATCCTGCCCGTCCTGGCGGTCCGCCAGCCCGGTCATTCGCACCAAGATGACGAACCCGATCGCGAACGCCAGCAGGAACATCCGGAAAAACACAGTCATCGAATCGTAGACCAGCATACCGCTGAAGATTTCCTGCCGTGCGACCTCGCCCAGCGCCGTCACGCCGCCTTCCGGCAATGCGTACCACAGCCCGGCCAGCGAGCCGACGAGCGCGATGAAAAACGGATCGATCTTCGCCGTCCAGCGGAACAACTGCACCAAGAGCAACACGACGATCGTCGCGCACAGGATCAGCTCAGGCCGGAACCGCGCAAGGCTCTCCCAAGTATCGGCACTCAAATTGTCAACCAGCACTTGCAGGCTCACACGTCATCTCGATTCAAAAGGCAATTTTTCACCACAGAGGGCACAGAGGACACAGAGAAGAAATTGCAAAATGCGAATTTTCAATTTCGGAATCCGCAATTTGCAATTTGCAATTTGCATTTTGCATTTTGCATTTTGCAATTTCTTCTCTCTGCTTTCTCTGTGGTGAATTCAATTCGTCATAATTTTGCTTGTGCGTTCTCACGGCCATCAATCGCCGCGTTGCCCGGCGGCTGGGCTGGCGCGGGTTGGTTCTCTTCGGTCCAACGGGTTAATTCCATAACCGTCTTGTCCACCGACGGCTGCTGGTAGTTGAACAGCGCCTGCGGATACACGCCGAGCCAGATGGCAATTGCCAGCAGCGGCGCCGCAATCGAGAACTCGCGAAATGTCATCGGCGTCAGCGCTTCCGGGTGCGGGCCTTTGTATTCAGGGCCCAGGTACACGCGCTGAACGGCCCACAGGATGTAGCCGGCCGTCAGGATCACCACGGCCGCCGAAATCACCGCCAGGGCCACACTGTATTTCCACACGCTCAGCACGACCAGCACCTCGCCGATAAACCCGCACAGGCCGGGCAGGCCCAGGCCGGCGAAGAAGATGCCGATCGCCAGGCCACTGTAGACCGGCATCTTGGCAAACAGTCCGCCAAACTCATTCAGGCTGCGATGGTGAACGCGGTCGTACACCACGCCGACCAGGAAGAACATGCCGGGCGAGACGATGCCGTGGGCGATCATCTGGAACATGGCCCCGTTCATGCCCATCTTCCAGTATTCGGGGTTGAAGCCATTGCGCGCCACGGCGCTCCACACACCCAGGCCCAGCACGACGTAGCCCATGTGACTGACCGAGCTGTAGGCGACCAGCCGCTTGAAGTCGGTTTGAGCCATCGCCGCGAACGCCCCATAAACCATGCTCACCACGCCGATCAGGCAAACCACATACGCCAGGTCGAGGCCCGCCTGCGGACAAATCGGGTAGCAAATCCGCAGGATGCCGTAGCCACCCATCTTCAAGAGGATGCCGGCCAGAATCATCGAGATCGGCGTCGGCGCTTCGACGTGCGCATCGGGCAACCACGTGTGCAGCGGCACGCTGGGCACCTTGATCGCAAAGCCGATGAACAGCAGCACGAACGCCCACCACTGCAGCGAATGACCGCCCCACGACGGCGTGATGAACAGATCGGTGTTCTGGCCCATCCATTGCATGGCCAGGATATTGAACGTGTTGACGGGCGTCCGTGAGCCGACAATTTCCTGAATCTTCGCCTGCCGCACCGATTCCTCGAGCTGCGGGCTGACCACGCCGGTCGCCACGAGTTGGTCGGCCGGCAACTTGCGCAGGTCGCTGTTGAAGTACAGCATTAGAATGGCAATCAACATCAGCACGCTGCCGAATAGCGTGTACAGGAAGAATTTGATCGCCGCGTATTCCTTCCGCGGCCCGCCCCAGATGCCGATCAGGAAGTACATCGGCAACAACATCACTTCCCAAAACACATAAAACAGGAAGAAATCGAGCGCACAGAACACGCCCAGCATGCCCGTCACCAGCAGCAGGTACAGCACGCAATAGGCTTTTACGTGCTTCGTGATCGGCCAGCTGGCGGCCATCGCGAGCATGCTGATGAACGCCGTCAGCACCACGAGCGGAAAGCTGATCCCGTCCGTGCCCATCAGGTATTGAATCTGGAACGACGGTATCCACGGGTAGCTAAATAAGTGCTGCATGTCGGCGGCCTGCGGCCCGGTTTCGAACTTCACCTGGCCCCAGCCGAAGATCATCGACAGCGTCATTGCGAACACGACGGCCGTCGTGGCCAGCGATATCCGCTTAATCGTTTCGCCGGATAGCGGCAACACCGCGATGACGAGCGCCACCACCGCCGGCAGGAAGATCAGCCAACTCAAGAACACCGGTGCAAAGGAAAAATCGAACATGGCAAATGGCTTGTTAGTTGTTTGTTGTTAGTCGTTAGTGGTGAGTTGTCCGTTGTCGGGTGCTACAACTAACAACTGACAACTAACCACTAACAAACTTCATCCCGCGACCGCATATCTCCACCACAAACTGGCAACGACGAAAAACACAATCGTGCCCACGACAATAAACATCACGTACTGCCTCAGCCGGCCGGTCTGCACGGCGCGCATCGACAGGCCCAGGTTCCACGTCCGCTCAGCGAAGTTATCGACTGTGCCGTCGATCAGAAACTGGTCGCCGAAGTAGGCCACCACCAGCGACAGCAAGCGATACAACGCCGCGAAGCCGTGCAGGATCGAATCGATCAGGCCGCGGTCGAGCGTCTTGGCAATGAAGTTGCTGATCGCCAGTGTCGGCCGGACGAACACCCGATCGTACAGCTCGTCGAACCACCACTTGTGCCACGACAGGTCGTACAGCGGCCGCAGCGTCTGAGCTAATTGATCGGCGCTCACGCGCCGCCACAGATAAACCTCCGTCGCCAGCCAGATGCCCAGGATCGCGGCCCCGATCGCCGCCAGGCCCGCCGGCACCTTGATCGCCGAATACATTTCGTCGGCGTGTGCAATGTGTTCGTTCGGAATCAACAGGTCGGACAGGAAGACGCCCCCTTTGGACGCCAACGTGCCGATCGGCCGCGCGCTCTCCAATAGATTCGACACGCCGAACTTCGTCAGCGGCTCCGGCGCCCACGACGGCAAGTTCCAACCGGCACACACGGCAAACACGGCCAGCACCACCAGCGGCCCGGTCATCACCCGCGGTGATTCGTGGGCATGATCGTACCGATGGTGATCGCGCGGCTCGCCGGCAAACGTCATGTACCACAACCGGAACATGTAGAACGCCGTCAGGGCTGCGCTGAACACGGGCACGATGAATAACAACGAAGTGAAGATCGACTTCCCATTATGGTGCCAATGGCTCAGCGCCTGCTCGACGATCGCATCTTTCGAGTGGAAACCGCTGAAGCCGGCCAGGAACGGCACGCCGACGCCCGCAATCGCCAGGCAACCGACGAGCATCGTGGTCGCGGTGATCGGCATCTTCTTCCGCAGCCCGCCCATCTCGCGCATGTCGTTCGTGTGCACGGCGTGGATCACCGAGCCCGAGCACAGGAACAACAGGCTCTTGAAGAATGCGTGCGTGATGAGATGAAACAAGCCGGCCACCCAGCCGCCCAGCCCCAGCGCGAGCATCATGAAGCCCAACTGACTGATCGTCGAGTAGGCCAGCACGCGCTTGATGTCGACGGCCGTCACCGCGATCGTCGCCGCCAGGAACAGCGTGATGCAGCCGACCACCGCGATCACCAGCAGCGCTTCGGCCGTGAAAATCGGATACACGCGGCCGACCAAATACACGCCGGCCGCGACCATCGTCGCCGAATGCACGAGCGCAGAGACCGGCGTGGGGCCTTCCATCGCGTCCGGAAGCCACGTGTGGAGCGGGAACTGCGCGCTCTTGCCGACACAGCCGCAAAAGATCCCCACGCCCGCAACGAACAACAACCAGTGACCCCATTTGCTATCCGGATCGGCCTTCAAGCGACCGACTTCCGCCGCGATGGCCGCGTTGATCGCCGCCGGCTCGGTGCTGTTCGCGCCGCGCACCGCGGCAGCGATTTGTTCTGGGGCTGCGCTCGCGATCATGCCGTCCGCCGGCGCGATTTTGTAGCCGTTTTCCTCGGCGTGGAGCAGACTGAAAATGCCCCGCTCCGCCACCGTGCCGTCGGCGTTCTTCGTGTCGCCGAACGTGAACGTGCCCAGGCTGCTCCACAGGGCCATCATCCCGATCAACATGCCGAAGTCGCCCACGCGGTTGACAATGAACGCCTTGTTGGCGGCCGTGCTCGCGCTGTGCCGCTCGATGTAAAAGCCAATCAGGAAATACGAGCAGATACCGACCAGTTCCCAGAACACGAACACCATCGCCAGGTTGCCCGCGATGCAGATGCCCAGCATCGAAAACGAAAACAGCGAAAAGTACTGAAAGAACCGATGGAACCGGCCGCGGCGGTGCAGGTGGTGCCCATCCTCGAGCTTCACCTCATGATCCGTGTAGTCGTGCAGCTCGTCGTGCATGTAGCCGAATGCATAGATGTGGATGCACGATGCGATCAGCGTCACCATGCAGAACATCGTCACGGTGAGCGTATCGATGTAGTAGCCAATGGTGAGCTTCAAGCTGCCCCACGACCCTAATGTATAGAATTCGCCGTTAACGTAGGGCGGCGCTTCGTTGTTGTGCTCGGCCGCGTGCGTTTCTTCGCCGGCGGCCGGTTCGGCCGCGGCCCCTTCCTCCGCATGCGCCTCCGCCTCATGCTGGCCGACCTCGGCGAGCGAATGTGCCGGCAGCCAATAGCCGAACATCGCGATGGCGCTCAACACGAAGCCGGTGACAATCGCCCCGATCGCGATGTAGGCCGCGTACTTCTGCGTTTCGTACCGCACACGCAGGCCCAGCAGCTGCGGCACCGAATAGCCGATCACGATCACCGTGAACGACGCCAACGGCAACAGCCAGGCGATCAGCAAAAGTTTCGGCAACGTTTCCATAACCAATTCAAATCATTTACTTCACCACAGAGTGCACAGAGTTCACAGAGACAGATTTGCAGATCCAATTCTTTCCTCTGTGAACTCTGTGTACTCTGTGGTGAATTCCTATCCCTGCAGTTGGTCAGCCCGGTCGACGTCGATCGAATCAAAACTGTTGTAGAAATTGAGCGCGATCGCCAGGGCCACCGCCGCCTCGGCCGCGGCCAGCACGATCACGAATAGCGACATCAACTGCCCATCGAGCCCCAGCGTGTTCGCGCTTTCCGTGCCGCGCAGGTACGGGCTGCCAAACGCGATGAAGTTGAGATTGGCCCCATTCAAGACGAGCTCGATCCCCATCAACACGCCGAGCGCATTCCGCTTCGTCGCCATGCACAACGCACCACACACGAACAGCACCGCCCCGACGATCAGGTATTGGTTCACCCCGACCGGCTCGGTCAGCAAACTGGCTAGCGGAAACGGCATCATTCGACGGCTAAGCTCCTCTTGCGTTTGGCCCGGGCCAGGTAGGCGGCGCCGATCAGCACGACCAGCAAATGAACGGAAATGATTTCGAAAATTAAGAGGTAGTTCGAGAGCAATGCCACACCGATCGGCGTGGCCGTCGGCTCGAGCGGGATCGCTTCGGCGGCGGCGCGATCCAGCCCGCGCCATTCGGGAACGCTCATCGCCGCCCACGCCAGGATGAAGAACAGCCCGGTGCCGATGGCCGCCGCCATCCGCAGCTCGAACTTGCTCGTCTGCATCGAAATGAAACGGTCCTGCGAAGTGAGCATCACGCCGAACACGAGCAGCACGAGCGTCCCGCCCACGTAAATGAGAATCTGCATCGAGCCGACGAAGTCGGCGCCGGCCACGAAGAACAGCCCCGCCGTGCCGGCGAGAGACATCACCAGGTAGAACGCCATCCGCACAATGTTCGGACTGACGACCACCGCGACCGCAAACGCGCAGGCGACCACGCTGAATAAGTAAAAGAAGAATGACGGCCAATAGATGTCCATCACGACGCCCCCTGCCCCGCTCGCGAGGAATCGTGCGCCGACTGTTTCGCCGCTTGCGGCTTAGCGGCGTTTGCCTCAGGCCACTGTTCGCTGACCATCATCGACGATCGGCTCGCGGGTAAAATCATCCCGTCCGGCCAAAGGTACTGCCACACCGTCGCGCCCAAAAACGCCACGGCCGCGATCGGCACGCAATACTTCAAGCACGTGGTAATCACCTGGTCGATCCGCAGCCGCGGCAACGTCCAGCGAACCCACATCATCACCGTCACACCGACGCACCCCTTCAGAATGATGTTCGCCGCACCCAGCACATTGCCCGCGAAACCCCACCAGAAGCCATTTTCAAACGTCAACCCAAGCATGCTGGCCACCGGCACCGGCCCGTTCCACCCGCCCAGGAACAAGATCGACGCCAACAGGCTCACGGCCAGCATCGACCCGTACTCGGCCATGAAAAAGAAGCTCCACCGCAATCCGGAGTATTCGGTATGGAACCCGGCCACCAGCTCGCTCTCCGCCTCGGCCAGGTCGAACGGAGCGCGGTTGACGCTGGCAGTCGCGCAAGTGAAGTACACCCAGAACGTGACGAAGGTGAACGGATCGTGGAAGATGTACCAGTTCCAGAAGCCGCCCGCCTGCTTGTCGCCAATCACCACCAGGTCCATCGACCCGGCCAGCAGCACCGGCACCACCGCACACATCCCCAGCGGCACTTCGTAACTCACCACCTGCGCCGCCTCGCGCATCGCCCCGAACAGCGACCACTTCGAGGCCGACGAATACCCGGCCAGGATTACGCCAAACACCTCCAGCCCCAGCACGGCCAGGATGAAGAACACAGCCACATTCAAATGCAGCGCAACAAACGGATACGCGCCGCCGGCAAACGGAATCGCCATAAAGGCAGTCAGCGACGCGCAAAAGCTGATGTACGGAGCAAGCCGAAAAAGAAATCCATCCGCCCCTTCGGGCATCAAGTCTTCTTTCGTCAACAGCTTGATGCCGTCGGCCAGCGTCTGCAGCCAGCCAAATTTGCCGCCGACGCGCGTCGGCCCCAACCGATCCTGAATCCGCCCCGACACCTTGCGCTCGAGCCAGATGAACACCAGCGCGCCGACCGCGACCAGATTCAAGAGCAGGAAAATGTGAACGCCGGCGGCTATCGTGAAAGCCAGCCAGGCCCACATCCCTTTCGCGATTAGAAACTCGGCCACGTGCGGTCCGTCCTTCAGCAAACGTGAGGGCCGCGAATGACCCTCCAATTCCCCTCAGCTAGTGCCCACAGTCCGCCACGCAACTGCTTACCCCAAAGCATGTTGGGCCTTGCCGTGAGATCGTGAAATATCGCACAAGAGTGCCGGGCTGTATAGGGCTGTGAGGCAATTTTTGGGCAACTTGCTAAGCCTTGCGGACAGCGCCGATTTTGTGGAGTGGCCAATTGTTGTAGGGCTGCACAAAACCATAGGACTGTCGAGGCAGTCGCTCCTTCTCGGGATTGCACTCGACGTAATCGATTCTGCCTCGAACCTCGCCAGGCGTTCGCAGAAACACCTTGTAAGGTCGAGTCGACCAGACCGGATGAGTGGGACCCACGTCACCAAATTCGCGCAACGCGAACCGCGTGGCGCCTGCGAACGCCCCCCACATCGTGAGCGCGTCATCCCGATGAACTCGAATCACCAGATGCATGTGATTTGAAAGAATCGCACACGCCCAAACCGTATACTTCCGCTCGGCGATGACCCCAGCAATCGCGTCACCCAAGGCTTGCCTCTTCGCGTCATCAATCCAAAACCGCGAAAAATTCAGCAGCGGCTCCGCCCGCCTGTGAAACTCCCGCAACTCTTTCCGGCTCGGCTGCAACCGCGCAGGCTTACGTCCGAAGTGAATCGGGCCTAGGGGCGCAAACTTTTCGTCATAGAATTCTTTCGACCCACTCCCACGCAAGTCGTTCGCCAACCAGTGCCCGTAGAGCGTCAAGATCAGGTGATGCGCGATGATCATCGGACGTCGATTTGACATCGCTTTTACCACATTTTGCGAAGACGCAAGCGATTACATTGCTCCCCGGCGCTACTACCGCTTGCGTCTTCGCGATCCGTCTCGAACCTCCCCCCTCACCTACCGATCAATCTCCCCCATCACGATGTCCAGCGACCCCACGATCGCCGGCACGTCGGCGATGAGGCAGCCCTTACACAGCGCGTTGGTGACCGACAAGTTGCAGAAGCTGCTGCTCCTGGCCCGCGCCCGCCAAGGGATCGACTCGCCGCTCGACACCAGATAGAAGCCCATCTGCCCCTTGGGCGCCTCGGTTTCGAGATAACACTCGCCCTTGGGCAGTTTCTGCGTGAGCTTCATCGGCTCGCCAAAGCTGCCGGTCGACGTGCTGTAGCGATCAATCGCCTGCCGGCACAGATCGACGCTCTGCACCACCTCCAGCATCCGCACGTAGAACCGGTGCCAACAATCGCCGAGCTGGGCCTCGTGCGGCACAGGCGGATAGTCGTGGTCGCGCGGGTAATGGCCGTTGCGCTGGCAGACCACCTCAAACGCGTACCCTTCATACATCGACGTGTAGATCTCCTCGCCGTCGCGGCGCATGTCGTGATTGACGCCGCTGCCACGCAGCACGGGGCCACTGGTGCCGAAATCGATCGCCGTCTCGGGCGACAAGTACCCGATGCCGGCCGTCCGCTTGACGAAGATCGCGTTCGTCGTGAGTAGCGCGTGATACTCGTCGATGATCGGCCCGAACTGATCGAGAAACGATTCGCACTTCTGCAGCCAGCCCCGCGGCAGGTCGGCGGTCGCCCCGCCGGGCGTGAGGTAGCTGTACGTCAGCCGGGCGCCGCACGCCGCCTCGAACAAGTCGAGAATCTTCTCCCGCTCGCGAAACGCGTACAGGAACGGACTGAACGTGCCCAGATCGAGGCCGTACGCGCCCATGCCCACCAGGTGGCTGGCGATCCGGCCCAGCTCGCAGATCAGCACCCGCAGGTGCCGGCCACGCTCCGGCACGCGATAGCCCATCAGCTTTTCCACGCACATCGACCAGCCGAGATTCATGTTCATCCCGGCCAGGTAGTCCATGCGGTCGGTATAGGGAATCCACTGCCGCGGCGTAAGATTCTCGCCGATCTTCTCGGCGCAGCGATGCAAATAGCCGATGTGCGGAATTACCTCGGAGACGACCTCGCCATCGGTTCGCAGCACGAGCCGCAGCACGCCATGCGTGCTCGGATGCTGCGGGCCCATGTTCACGAGCATCTCGTCCGTGCGAACGTCGAATTCGACTATGCGGGGGTCATCCAAAGCAGTCGCCATACGCTATCGTCCCCTCATCCCATGGTATTCCAGGGGCATCTCGTAATCTTTCCGCAGCGGA
>JBIOWO010000272.1:0-5382 GCA_044868555.1 Lacipirellulaceae bacterium
GCGATCTGGGGCGTTGCCCCAGCCACCCCGGTGAACACGAAGCGCCTTGCACGGACCCCTGCGCTCAGCCCGCCCCTTACAGCACCACCGACTTCTCGCCCGACCCGTTCTACGACCACCTGCCGTACGACGCCTGCACCGAACTGGACGTCTACGGCGGCAAGTATCTCAACCCCGTGCAGCGACCGCTCATCGAGTGGGGCATGCCGCTGTACCTGGGCGGTCCGGTGCCGCCGCCGTCGGACACTTGCGGCGCGTACAATCCTTCGCTGCCGCGGATGTACCTTTACGGCGACTACCGCGCGGCCGTCGCCTACAACGCCCAGAACGGCGCCGACCAGGGCGTGCTCGCCCACCGCATCAACCTTGAATGGGACCTGTGGCTCACCGCCACCGAGCGCTTCCACGTGTTCACCGGCCCGCTCCAGCGCGACAACGATTTCCAGCGCGTCGTGTTTGATGACGGCCGCGGCGAATTCTTCGACGAGCTTGACCTGTTCGACACCGACACCGACACGGCCTTCTTCGAAGGCGACCTGGGCTACATGATCGGCGGCTGGACCGGCCAGTACGCGCCGTTCGACATGCCGATCACCGCCGGCCTGATCCCGCTGTTGTTCCAGAACGGCGTGTGGATGGAGGATGCCATCGTCGGCGCCGCCGCCACCATCCCGGCCCGCAATAGCGCCTGGCTCGACTGGTCGAACTTCGACGTCACATTTTTCACCGGCTTCGACCAGGTCACCAGCCCGGCGTTCGACAACCAGCAGTCCGGCACGCAGGTGTTCGGCACGACGACGTTCATCGAGGCCAAGGGCGGCTACATCGAGTCCGGTTACGCCTTCCTCGACGACCACGACAACGCCGGCCGCAGCTACAACAACGTCGGCGTCTCCTATACCCGTCGCTACCTGAACCTCGTCTCGAACTCGATGCGCGTGATCGTCAACGCCGGCCAGGACGGACCGGTCGACGACCGCACGGCTCAAGGCCTCCTCGTCATCGCCGAAAACTCGTTCCTCACGCCCTGGCCGTACAACGTGATTCCGTACCTCAACCTGTGGGCCGGCTTCGACGACCCGCAATCGGTCGCCCGCGCCGGCGCGGCCGGCGGTGTGCTGCGCAACGAGGGCATCCTGTTCGAGACCGACAACCTTACCGGCTTCCCGACGCTCGACGCCACCGGCAACGACACCTACGGCGCTGCGATCGGCCTCGACCTGCTGGCTCCCGAGTTCACGCACCAGCTCATCGTCGAAGCGGCCGTGCTGCAAGTCTTCGGCGACCCGGCCGATCGCATCGCCCCGGGCGACCAATACGGCTTCGGCATGCGCTACCAGGTGCCCATCTCGAACGCGACGCTATTGCGATTCGACGTCATGCACGGCTGGTTCGAAAACACCGACGACGCATCGGGAGCCCGCGCCGAATTCCGCTGGAAGTTCTAACAATATAGCCCGGCCATCTTGGCCGGGGTCGGGACGCTTTTGCGACCGCAAACCATCGCATGCGGTTTAGCTCGCCAGTCGCAAAAAGTCCCGAACCCGTGCTTGGAACAACGCGAGTCGCGCCCTATTTTCGGCCCGTAAGTGTCCTTTTCGCTTCGGCGACAGTGATCATCAGCGTCATCGGGTCGACCGGGGACGCGCGGAATCCGCACCGTTCGTAGAATTGTCGCGCTTCGTCCGAAACGGCGTGAATGAGGATGGCACGGATTCCAGCAATGCTCGACGCCTGGATTGTCCGCAGGATCGCGTCTCGCAATATTCCCCGACCAAGTCCTCGACCTTGAAACGCGCGGTCCACAGCCAGCCGACCAATGACCATCACCGGAAGAGGATCGGGCATATTGCGCCGGACGCGACCGGGCGCTCCCGCATGGGCAACGGCTCCCGCCGCAAGGCAATAGTACGCGACGACCTGTTCTCCGGGTTCGACACAGACGACGTACGTCCGCGAGCCACCACTGCGCTCGTTTCGCAGTGCGCGGCGACGCAGCCAATCGTCCAGCGAAGGCTCTCCGCTGTCGAAGGCACTGAGGTCATGCGCCTCGGATATCGGTTCCGGTGCCCGCAGAGCGCCAGCGGCAACCTTTCTTTTGGTTGGCACCGGTTCTTACTCCCACGGAGCTGCGGTGCGTAAGAGTCGCCGTAAACGCGGGTTGTCGGCCGGACGCTGCTCCATGGCTGCCGCAAACGCGGCAAATGCCTTATCGCCCAGCGCAAAGAAGCATCGATCAAGTAACACCGACTCGGCCTCCCGGCGTGCGGCCTCAACCATGAACTCGGTGCGGCTCTTGCCCGTCACCTCAGCTGCCCGGTCGATCAATTCACGTGCGGAGGAATACAAGCGAAGATTGACGGTTGCACTACGCGTTTTTTGTCGACCAGCTTTAGCGGACATACGTCATTTCTCCTGACATACAATGAGTATACATTATTGTGTGGACATTGTCAACACATTTCGAGCCAGCGCCGGTGCGTTGCCGTTCGTTGCCCGACTCGATCGGTGTCATTTCACCAAATTCACATGATAGTGATGGCACGACTGACAGTGGTCGCCCGCCGCAGTTGCGGTGTGACACTCCGCACATTGCCGCTTCGAAAGCGATCGAAATTCCCTCACAAAACTGCGCGGATTCCAATCCGCATACGCCGTCGCCGTCGCCGCGGTCGCCTCGATCGCATGACACTGTGAGCAATCCGCCAACTGCGGCAACAACAAATGCGGCCCATGCGAGAACTTAGTAAACCCCCGGGGTCGGGAGTCTTTTGCGACTGAAAAACTCTGCGATTCGTCAGACTCTCCAGTCGCAAAAGAGTCCCGACCCCCTCGCGCAACGACATCATTTCGCGCCGCCCCTTCATCAAACGCCCTCCAATTAATCACCAATCGTCCCGACCCCACTTCCTCCACGCTGTGGCACGAAGCACACAGCCCGGCCGCCGTCGGCTTCGTCAGCTCCTTGAACATCGCCAGCTCCAACGGCCGCGACTTCAACTCAGGCGTCTCCGCCAACAGCGCCAGCCAAGCCGCCAACACCGGATCCGCATGCGCCACCGGCCGGTAGCGGACCGACAGCGTCGCATCATCGCGCGTCCAAGCACCGGCAGGACCAAACGCTGGATTGGGTGCCATGCCTTCGCCGCGCAGAGGCGTAGGCATGTCCCTCTTGCGTTCCAGCATGCTCACGCCGTGCGGCGAGAGCATGGCTCCCTCTGTCCACGCGGCGTCACCCGCATCCACACCAGGCAACCAAGCCGCAATCGCTCCGCGCACCGTATCCACCGACATCCCAGCCACGAGTGCATCCAGCCGCGCGTCCGAAATCTCTCGTCCCAGTGCCGCCGACAACCGCTCCCGCACCGCAACCGGTCCGCGTCGACTCACATCGGCCAACAGCACCTTGATCGCCGCCGCCAAATCGGCACACGCCGCGAGCTGCTTCGTATCCGCCGGATCAACGTCCAGAAACTCAAAGTCCGCACCGAGCGTGGCCATCGCCTTCGCGGCCGCCGGGTCGGCCGCCAGTAGCAGCTTCATCATCGGCGGTAATCGGCCGTCGAAATCGCCCGTCGCCGCCGTCGGCCAAGGCCCAATGTCGTTTCCGGCCGCCTTGAGCGCCGCCACGTCCAGGGTCGGCAGCACCAACATTGGCACGCCCCGCACCACGCTCGTGGCGATCTTCTCATCATGACACGTCGCGCACGCCGCCTCGTAGCCGGCTAGCAGCTCTACCTGCCGCGAAGAGTCCGCAACATGACATTGCCGGCAATCGAACGCCTGCTTCTTTTCAGCAAAATGCTTCGCTTGATGCGACGCATGATTGAAGGCAATCCGCGTCCGCCGTTCATACGGCCAGACGCCAAAATCGGGGTGATCATCCGCAAAACTGTGGTAGCGCTGCTGGTGGCAGGCCTGGCACGCCGCGTTGTCGAGTGCGGTCAAATTGAACTCGGCCCCATGATGTTCACGATGACAAGTCGCACATGCCAGATTGTCAGCGCCGGGTGGCACGTCCCTGAGCCCCCGGCGAAGGGCGTGGTCTTCGTGATTCGAAGGCACCACGCCCATCGCTGGAAGCTCTGAGCGTGCCACGCCACGCAATATTTGCACCGGTACATTGTGGGCCGCTAGCGCCAGTTCGCGTGAAATCGACTGATCGTGACACTTCAGGCAAAGTTCCGGTTGCGTCGCCCCGGCCCCGTGGCCAACCACCAACGCCGCCGCCCAGCCGCCCACGCTCCGCTCGGCCGCCGAGTGGCAGGCCGCACAGTTGGCCGCCGCACCGCCGCGCTCCATGAGCTGCGCGTGCTGTTGCGACAACGGCCCCGGCGCAATGGCCGCGTCACGCCAATCGGCAGACAGCAGAATCATTAACATGCCGGCGGCGAAAACCGTCGCGGCCGCCACAAATCGCCCCCGCTTCGCCCGCAAGCTGCGCACAGGCTGGCACCGCAGCACCCGCCCGCATCCGCCGTCCGGCGTGGGCCCTTCGTCGCACGCGCCGCCGCGCAGCGCCGACCGATTGCATCGCCATCGGTCGCCGTCCCGCACGGGTGCACATTCGCCGAGAGCAGGACACCCGCCGCCGGCGGTCGGCCCGGCCGCGCAGGCGTGCCCGGCGTCCGCCAGTCCGCACACCCACGGCTGGTTCGGCCGCTCGTATTGCTGGCTCGAATAATTGGGCGCCGGCTCCCTCACGCGGCACCTCCCGCGAAGGCGTGCGCCAACAATCCGTGCAGCAGCGCCAGCACCACCAGCGCGTAAGTCAGCCCGATGTGCACAAACAGCCAACTTTTCAACAGCCGCTGTCGCGCTTCCTGAAAATCGAGATCATCCTTCCGCCGCACCAACCCAAACAGCTTCTCGCACGCCCCTTGTTCCTGATCCGACAGGTACCGCCGCAGGTCCTGCATTTCATGCATCAGCGACTTGCGGCGCGCCGTCGTCGGCCGCAGCAGATACGTCGCGCCACGGCCGCGCTCGAAGAAGTCGTACAACCGCTGAACGTAAAAGTCGGCCAGCGTCGTCGTTCCGGACGCCACGACCGCATCCAGCACGACGCCTCCCGCCTGCTGGCACATTTGCCGCCGAAAAGCGGGAATTCGCTCAAAAATCACCTCTTCACCCACGCGGGCCAGTTGGACGGGAATCGTCCGCGTGAAATACAGCCCGATGAGTCCGCTCGTCACCGTGAGCAGGTACACCGCCGCCAGCGCCGTATCCAGTACGCCGCTCGGCCACCGCGGTCCGACGTGCAGTGCAAACACGCCGACCGTTCCCAAGCCCACGTACAAATGCCACTGCAGCCACGCCGCCGAGCTGCCCAGCGGCAAGTACGGCAACCGCTTGCGAAGGTTGTACAGCGCCAGAAACGAC
>JBIOWO010000273.1:0-7279 GCA_044868555.1 Lacipirellulaceae bacterium
GGAATTCTGGCTCCCTGCTCCTCGCTCCCGGCTCCGTGCTTATTCGTAGGCGGCCCATTTCCCGCGCAGTTATCAATAAATGAAATGTGCCGAGTTCATTCAGGAACTCGGCACAACTCCACAGCTACTGAATAGTCGATCGCTTGGCGCCCCGCATTGGCTTGACCGATCGGACCACAATCTAACGGCTGCGTCGGAAGTTTGCGCTAGCGAACGCGATTAGTCCCGCGAGACCCAATAGGGCAAAGGAGGCCGGCTCGGGCACCGGGGCGAACAACGCCATGCCGGCATCGCGTTGCGGCGTGCCGCCCACTTGGTTGCGCTGACCGCGGTTGTTGGCCGGCGGCGTACCATTGAAGTTTAGCTCGGTCGCGCCGGAGTAGAGATTACCGTCCGGATAGGTTCCCGCGACGCTGCGCAACCAAGAGAATTGACCAGTCAGGACGTCGAATTCAACCGCATACTGCTGATTGGGCGAAAGTGTGATCTCGTCTGCGCCGGTCAGGTCGAGCCGCAGGTACTGAGCGCCCGGGCTGCCGTTAAAAGTGAATTCGATCCCGGCGCCGCCGTTGAGCAGGTCGGTCGAAAAGCTAGTGTTAACGAAGCCATCAGCGTCTTCGCCGCCGACGGGATCGGGATAAATATTGAGTCGAGCAGTGCCACCACCCTTGCCCCCGGAGTAAATATCGATCTTGTCGAGCTTGAATCCAGATGCGCCGGTTCGAAACGTTTGGGTGAGTGAGGTACCCGCGCCTGGCTGCTGGTTAACCGTCAAAACTGCCTGCGGCGTGGCGGTCGTCTGAATCGTCGGGGTACCATTCCACGTTGCCTGGTCGGGATAGGTGCTGACCACGAGGGCGGCGCGTGCGATCGAGTTCGTGACGACCAGGGAAGCAACAACCGCACTGCACACCAGGACTAGTTTCATTATCCCCTCCGCCTAATGGTGACAATCCAAGGAAAGCTGATAACTCGAAACTAAAACTATCCTAATCTTCCGTCGCAAACCTGCGAGCAGATTTTACGAAAATTAATGTCGTAAATGCGCCGCGTCTGCTACGATTGACGGCGGACCCAAAACTCAGCGACGACCGCTGCGGAATGCCATGCGAGAAGTACCGAAAGTAGCGTTGTTGATCGAAACATCGCGCGGCTTCGGCCGTGATTTCCTCCTCGGCATCGCGCGGTATTCGCGCCTGCACGGCCCGTGGAGTTTCCATATCACTCCCGGCGACTACAAACAGGTGGTGCCGAAAATGAAGCAGTGGGGCGGTACGGGAATCATTGCCCGGATCGCCGACCAACGCATCGCCCAAGCCGTGATCGATGCCAACGTGCCCACCATCGCGCTGGGGCTGACCGACGAGCAATTGCGCCCGGACAACCCGCTCTCGAAGATCTCGGAGATCAGCTCGGGACCCGTGGAGGTGGCGCGCCTGGCGGCCGAGCACTTGCTGGAGCGGCGCTTTACTCGTTTCGCCTACGTCGGTAGCGACGATCGCGGCTGGTCGAAGCGGCGGGAAAAGGCCTATTGCGATTACCTGGCCGAGCGCGGATTTGAGCCCTTCGTCTATCCGACGCCCCGGCGGCCGCAGGACCGCGTATGGGAGCGCGAACAGGCGCTGTTGGCCCGCTGGATCAGCAAGCTCCCTTCGCCAATCGGCCTGTTCGCCTGCGACGACGACCGCGGACGCGAAGTGCTCGAAGCGTGCAAGCTCGCGGCATTCAATGTGCCCGAGGACGTCGCCGTCGTCGGTGTCGACAACGACGAAGTCTTCTGCGAGCTGGCCGATCCGCCGCTCTCCAGCGTCGCGCTGAACGCCGAAACGGCCGGCTACCGCGCGGCGGAGCTACTCGACGCGATGATGCACGGCCGGGTCCGAAAGCGGCAGAAGATTGTCGTCGAAGCGCTCGGCGTGATTACCCGGCGCTCGACGGACATCGTGGCCGTCGAGGACGACGACGTTGCCAGCGCGCTGCAATTCATTCGTCGACAGATGGGAAGCGGCATCTCCGTCGATCAAGTCGCCGAGGAAGTGGCGATGTCGCGCCGCAGTCTCGAAAAACGCTTTCGCGATACCATTGGTCGCACGATTCTCGAAGAAATCCAACTAACCCGCCTGGAGCGGGCGAAGCGGCTGCTGATGGAAACGACTCACCCGATCTCCAAGGTGGCTGAGATCGCGGGCTTCGGCTCAGCGGGATATTTCATCCAGTTCTTCCAACGGCACGTCGGGAAAACGCCACGCAGGTATCGGGTGGACCTGAAGACCTGAATTAGATCATGCTTTTTGGGTGCGTCGAATCATTTCGCGTATTTCGGCCGTGGCGCAACGCTATTTCGCAAAACCTGCATTTGTTTTCGCATCCGCTCATATCCAGATTTTCAGGTCACTAGTAGGATAGAATTAGGGAAAACCGATCGGAAGCTGCGGCGTGTGCGTTGTCCGAAGAGTGGCAGTCCCCAGCGCAGGCGGCCCGGTTTTTCGCGTGGATAGGAAGAGTCGCGGCGACCGAACTTGCGATCGTACCTACGGCGTATTCGGCTGAGGGTAGCAATTGCGCACCGCGAGCTCATTCAAATGACGCCGGTCCACGCAGGCGAGTCGGTTGTGGACGTTGTGCCGTGAGTCACCGGCGCGCGTCATGCCGTTCGCGAATTTGGAAATTGGGGCAACAGGTGGTATCTATGGCCCTCCGCCTCGCGCGCACTGATCGAGCGAATCGTCGCCACAGGGTGACGTTGGAGCCAATGGATCCAGCACCGTCCGTGGTTGCAATGCCGCGGCGAATCGGCTGAGGCGTGAACAGGAACTTGGAAATGACTCAGCCGAAGGATTCAACCCGCAAACGTGGCTGCTGTCCTCTGCGCGGCTTCACGCTGGTCGAGCTCCTGGTCGTGATCGCGATCATCGGCATCCTGGTCGCGCTTTTGCTGCCGGCCATCCAGGCGGCGCGTGAGGCGGCGCGGCGGTCCCAGTGCTCCAACAGCATTAAAAACCTCGCCTTAGCGGCGCTCCTTCATGAGCAAGCCACTAAGCATTTTCCTGTCGACGAGAACATCTACAACGACGCGCCGGACGAAATTGACCTTAAAACCGGCACGTGGCGCAACCTGGGTGAGCCCGATCCCTATTTCCAGAATGGCCTATTGAGCGGAGCGGGATGGATTGTCATGGTCTTGCCACAGCTCGCAGAGCAGCCGCTCTTTGATCAGTTCAAGCCGTACCTGGATAAGAAATATTTCGATGTGAAACTGGGCCTGAACAACGACAATCCTACTCTGCGAACGGCGCTGGCGACGCAACCCTCGGTGCTGCTCTGCCCATCGGACGCGTTTCGCGGTCCGCGCGATGACCAGTATCCATACACTTCCAGCGGTCAGGTCGGCGTGAATAGTCCGCCATGGCTGGTGGCCGTCACATGTTACAAGGGCAACGCGGGCGATACGGCCTTCGCCAGATCTATGACTGAACCGCCATTCAATCAGCCGCCCGGATATTGGAACGGTTATCCGAACAGGAATTTCGACTGTCACTATGCGCGTGACTGCTTTGGCATCCCGTGGCGGACGACCTACGCGCGGGGCGGCGTGAAGATGAAAGAAATCACCGACGGCACTAGCCACACATTTCTTGTCGGCGAAGCGTCGCCCGTCGATGGCAATAGCGTTGCCTGGAACTCTGACGGCGATTGGGCAATCACCGGCGTTGGTATCAACTTTGATTGGCAGAACTATGCCGCATGTGTCTCTGCCAGTGGCGTTCCTACTTGCTGGTGGAACATGCGTGGTTTCCGCAGCTCGCATCCAGGCATCGTCCAATTTGCGTTTGCTGATGGTTCCGTAAGGAATATTCCGGATAGCATCGATCATCCTGTGTATCGAGCGCTTTCGTCCCGCGCTCGCGGCGACTCCACTGGCGAATACTGATAGTTTTCCATCGCGCAATTAGCTGTCATGAGTTTCGAGCCGTCGAATTTCTGCTGCTTCGGCCAGGGGGTAAACGTTCGAGCCCTCGTTTGCATTGGTTTATTGCTGCTCAGCGCGATGACGAGTTGTTCGCGTAGTTCTCAAGAGTCGCAAGTTTCCGGAGTCGTAACGCTCGACGGCAATGCCATTGGCCCCGGAATAATCGTCTTTGCGCCCCTGGGCAGCGGCAAGCCAGCCACGGGGTCTATCGAGAGCGACGGTAGCTTCATGCTCATGACGAGTCGCGAGACAGGGCTCGCCCCCGGCAAGTACCAGGTTGCCGTCTCGGTTCGCGAAGTGCCTCAAAACGTCAAACGCGGCGATCGCCCGCCGCCGGGCAAGCTGCTCATTCCCGAAAAATACGAGGATAGCACGACGTCCGGCCTGGAATATGAAGTCGCGCCAGGCAAGAACACGATCGACATCGAGCTCAAGAGCCAATCGACGACCTCCATGATTTTGAGGTCTGGCTCGCAGTTACGTCATAGCGGTTTCGAAGTCGTCCCGTCAGGGAACATGGTTTGAAGAAATGGTAGAGGCGTACACGTGAAAACGACATCATTTAGCACCTCGTGATATGGAACGAACAATGAATGCGCCTCAACCAGTTAGTCAAGCACGATGTCTCTTGAACATCGTCATGATCGCTTCCTTGCTGGGAATCGCGGCTCCAAGTTTTGCGGGCCTGAACGTCTCCACGTATCCGGACGCCCCAACGTGGAACGACACGCCCATCATTCAAACGACCGCCACACCGCAAATTGACTTGACCGTCAACCAGCAAGTAAGCTCTGGTACTACGCTTGTGCAAACGATCCAAACTGGTGCATCTGGTTTTCTACTCGACCGAATCGACATCTACTCCGGCGGAAAGGGCGGCGGCACCGCCCGGCTCAACATCTATCCGGATCCGGTTGGCGGCATCGACACCGATGGCTTCGTCAACACAAGCTTTTCCACCGATCTGCTTAACGGCGGCCAGGGCCTTGATTTCACATTCAACGGCAGTCCAGGCCTTCAATACCTGCGGCTCGACCTGACCGGAGCCGACGAGATCACACTCGCGCCCAATACGCAGTACGCGATCGAAATCGATATCCTGACCGGCCAGTTCTCTTGGCAGCGCAGTACTGCGGGAACCTATCCCGACGGTAATATTTATCAAGGCGCCACCGAAATGAACTTCAACGGCACGCCGCCGGCCAACAACCGCGGCGAGCGCTTCCAGGTCGGTGGCACGCCGCAGCGCGACGGCGGCCTGGCGCTGTATTCGCCTGGCCCTCCCACCCTGGTTGTCTCCAATACACCGGACGGTACGGCATGGCCCCCCACGCCAGTGCACACGACCACCGGGTCGACGAATCTGCAGACGGACTTCAACACGGAAGTCGCATTGGACCCGGGTGGCGCGGCCACTCAAACCTTTACACCAGACACGACCTTCAAGCTCGACAAGTTCATGATTCGCGCGGCGGGCGCACCGACCACTGGTGAGCTGTATCTAATCCAAGAGCCGGTAGGCGGCACCGAGGCTGACGGCTTCGTAAATGTCGGGTTTGGAAACAGTTTGCTCAGTGCACTGCCATTCACGTTCTCGGGCACTACGGGGACGGATAGAACGCTTCTCGAATTCGATCTATTGGGCAATAGCGAGATTACGTTGCAGGCGGGTGTCAAGTACGCAATCGATCTGCGGAACACCGGCAGCGGTTCGATGTACTGGATGCGGGACGAGAATCCCTACGCGGGCGGCAACATTTATGCCCTCAATCCCGCCCCGGGTACTGAGCGATTCGACGTTGTCGGTGGTGATGTAAGGCGCGACGCTGCCCTGGCATTTTACGCAGCGGGGATTCCCGGCGACTTCAACAACAACGGCATCGTGGATGCGGCCGACTACGTCGCGTGGCGCGAGAACGATGCGGCCAACGATCCGCTGCCGAACGACAACGGCCTGGCCACGCAGGAAGAGCGTTATGACCTATGGCGCTCGAACTTCGGCAACATGTCGATGGGCTCCGGCAGTGGAGCCATCAGCGGCGCCGCCGTACCAGAGCCCTTTACATGGTTGCCGATGATGATTGCCGCGGCCCTCTACGGGATCGGTCGGCGGCGAGTCAAGTAATGTGGATCATTTGAATTTCGAAGGATTTCGCTCGCTTGCAGTAGATGCGACAAACGGCGGATGCTGCAACGCCGTCCAGCCGGGACTGCCGGAGTAAGAGTGTCGGTGCATCCATAGGCAACCAGGGACGGCAACCGCTCGGTCCGGCCGGAACTGATTGAATCGGCGCCCGTTAGCCGGACTGAGATTGATCCCATGGTGCGTCTGTCGTCGGCACGTTGGTTTTCGTGGCTGGCATTGCTCTCGATCACGTCGCCTGCCACGCCGCAGCCGATCGCGGGGGGGAGGCCTGTCGTACAGGTCGAGCGGCGCCGGCGTAAACGATTGGACGCTCAGCGAAAATGGCTACGTCGGCACTTATTTCACGCTCGCCGCTCCTGACGCGGTGACGCTCACGGTCGAAGCTTCCGGTTCGACCCATGACGCGATCAGCCCCCACATGAACACCCTCGTTGCCGACACCAAGGCCGGTTTCGACATATGCGGCGGATTCACCAACTACGGGCACGCGTTCGCTCTGCCGGCGGGTACGTATTACGTCCGCACCGAGTTCAACAACGACGTACCGATGGCCACCGCCAGCTCACGATTTGCAGTCCGAACGTCAGCGGCGCGACGACGATAATCAGTACAACCACCACTTCGAGGAACAACGCGAACGCCCTGGCGGCGGCAGACACGTACATCCAGAACTTCCGGCGCGGGCTGGCGAATGTGGCGCTCACAGGCGTCGCGCCCGGCACACAAGCGGAAGTCAAGATGGTCCGCAACGCATTCAACTTCGGCACGTTTGTTCAGGGATTTGATGCCAATGTGTTTCTCGCGCCGGTTGCGCCCGGCGACACCACTTCCACCGCCGCTCGCTACGAGAATTTCATCATCGACCATTTCAACATCCTTGTACCGTCGATCATGGGAAAGTGGCAACCGAAAGAGAATACACAGAACGCGCCGACGATGGGCCACGTCGATATGATTCTCAACTATGTCCAGTCGCGCAACGCGAACGTCCGCACGCATAACCTGATTTGAGGCGCCCAACAGCCCAGTTGGGTAAATAGTCGTCCCTGAAAAACTCCTTTGCCGCTACGAATAGAGGGTGCATTGCAGTTGTCGTTGCGCTAAAATTCGCCAGGTTTTGGTCCGCAGGTCCCCGAAAGCTGGCAAAAAATGCAACCTAAGTC
>JBIOWO010000274.1:0-4295 GCA_044868555.1 Lacipirellulaceae bacterium
GATCCCGACGACCGGCAACTGAGCACCGATACCTACCAGAAACTTCGCTTCGATTTGTGCCGCGATTGCTGCCGCCGCTATCTGCAGGACCCGTTCGGCCGCCGCACCGCCGGCCACCTCGACTACAGCAAGAGCTGATCTGGGGACGGTAGGCTGTAGACCGTAGTCTTTGGACTTAGGTCTACGGTCCACAGACCACGGACTACAGTCCTCGTCGATTCCGTGGTCACTCAACTTCTACCATGTCCCGCCGCCAACGTGCGTACCGTCGCAGCTATCACGCCCTCTGGCTCTGGCTCGCCGTCGCACTTGTCGTGCTGTGGCGGATCTACGCCGCGCCGCAAGGCCAACCGGGCCCCGACGTGCTGGAAGAAGGCGTGCACGCAGTGCAGCGCGTCGTCGACGGCGACACGCTGCTCTTGACGTCCGGCGCCCGTGTCCGGCTGCAGGGCATCGACACGCCCGAAACGGTGATGGAGGACCAGCCCGTCGAGGCCTGGGGCCCCGAAGCCAGCCAGTTTACCAAGGAATTCATCGCCGACGCCGGCGGCCGCGTGCGGCTCACTTTCAGCCTCGAACGCCGTGACCGCCACGACCGTTTCCTCGCGTTTGCCTGGAACGGCGACACGATGCTCAACGAAGAGCTGGTCCGCGCCGGCCTGGCCGAAGCCCGCCTCGACTACCGCTACAGCGCCACGATGAAGCGCCGCCTCGCCGCCGCCCAGGAAGAAGCCAAGCGGGCAGGGCGGGGAATCTGGTCCGCCTCCCCGCCGAGCGACGAATGACCGATCGCATACGGGCATCCGTTTAACCGCAACGCGCCGGCGAGCCGAACGAGCCAAGCGGAGCGCTCCGTTGCTCGAAGCGACGGCGGTCGACCACACCTCTGATCTCTGCCCCCCGAGACCTGATACCTGTCCCGTGTCTATCGCCACCTGAACCACTTCAGCGCCAGCACGAAGCTCACCACCGCCCACGCCATCATCACTCCGATCGGCGTCGCCAGCTCCGCGAGCGACTTCCCCTCTTGCATCACGGCCCGTAGTGTGCTGATGAGCGGCGTCAGCGGCAACGCCTGCACGATCGGCTGCAGCGATGTCGGAAATCGCTCCGGCGAAAAAAAGATCCCCGAAAAGATCCACATCGGCACCATGATGAGATTCATCATCCCGGAAATCGCTTCGATCGTTTTCGCCCGGCTGGCGATCAACAGCCCGATGCCGGAAAACATGGTGGCACCGAGCAGGATGAGCAGCGTCACGGCCGTCACGCTGCCGTGATTCACCACGCCAAACGCATAGCGTGCAAAGACCAACAGCGCGAGCACCTCGGGCACCATGAACAGCATCCGGCTGATCATGATCCCCAGCATGAAATCGCGCTTCTTCATCGGCGTGGCGAGAAACCGCTTCAGCAATTTGCGGACCCGCATGTCGACCGTCACAAAGCCGACGCCCCACAAGCCGCCGCCCATCAGGCTCATTCCCAACAGCCCCGGCACAAGAAAGTCGATATACCGACTGCCCGGCTCCGAAACCTCCACCAGCTCCACCTCGGCCACGTCCGTCCGCCCGGCCGCCCGCTGCAACTGATCGTCGACCGCACTTCGTGCCAGCACGCTTTCCGAGCGCGTCGGGTCGATGGCATACTTGAACTCCGGCTGGCCAGCAGTCCGCTCTTGCGTCACGACAACATCCGCCCGCCCGGTCCGTAGCCGCTGCCGCGCCTCGTCCGCCGCAAAAACCTCCGCCTCAAAGCGGGTCGGCCCCTCCGCAGGCCGCAGCGATTCTTCCGTCGCCGTTGCGTAAGGCCCCGCGACGACCGCCACCACGATCTTTTCCACTGGCTTGTTGCGGAATGCAATCCCGAGGCCGATCGTCATCAAAATCGGAAAGCCGTACACCCAGAACATCGCTTCCGGCTCGCGCACAAACTCCCGCACCCGCGCCAAGACCAATTGCCCCAGCGGCCAATATTTTTGCGATGTCACTGCTGCACATCCTCACTCAACTGCCGACCCGCCAGCTTGACGAACACGTCCTCGAGACTTGCATGCCGCGTCGATAGCCCCGTCAATTGGCCGTCGAGCGACGACAGCGTCGCGAGCACCGCCGGCAATGCCACGTGTGGCTCCCGCACCGACAGCGACACGCGGTCACCCACCAGCCGCGCCTCGCTCACGGCCGGCAGTCCGGCGAATTCGGCCAGTTCGATCCGCCCGTTCCCGTCGCTCCCCTCCCAGGCGAACTCGATCACGTGCTCGCCGCCGAGCGACGCAATCAATTCGTGCGGCGTGCCCAGCGCGATCATCCGCCCGTGATCGACGATCGCCACTCGATCGCACAGCCGCTCTGCTTCATCCATGTAATGCGTCGTCAAGAGCACGGTCCGGCCGCTCTGCCGGTAGCTGCGCACAATCTCCCAGATTTCCCGCCGCGACTGCGGATCCAGCCCGGTCGTAGGCTCATCGAGGCACAACAGTTCCGGATCGCCTACCAGCGCACAGGCCACAGCCAGCCGCTGTTTCTGCCCGCCCGATAGTTTCTTGATCCACGAATCGGCCTTCTCGACGAGCGACACGCGCTCCATCGCCTCGTCGGGCGTGATGCCGCGGCGATAGAAGCTGCGAAACAACGTCAGCGTCTCGCGCACCGTGAGCTTTTCCGAAAGCCGCGTCTCCTGCAGCGTGATCCCCAGCCGCTGCCGGATTTCCTCATCCTGTCGGCCCCAATGATACCCCAGCACCTCGACTTCGCCCGACGTGGCCGGCAACAACCCCTCGATGATCTCAATGGTCGTCGTCTTTCCAGCCCCATTCGGCCCCAGCAGACCGAAGCACTCGCCTTCCTCCACCGTCAGATCCAGTCCCCGCACCGCCTCCACCGGCGGCTTCCCCTCATACTTCTTCACCAGCTGTGTACAACGAATCGCAGTCATGCAGAAATACTAGCGCAGAAAGCAATCAACTCGACGTTTCAACAGACCACCAGTACGATGAATTGAAGCACGAGTGTACCATGAACCAAGGTCCACGGACCACGGACCACGGACCACGGACGATGTTGTTAGAGCCGCGACTCTCGAACAAAGCCCTCGCCGAGCTCTGCCACCGCCTGGCGGTCGAGACCGACGCCGGCATCGACGTCCGCCGCACGTGGCAGCGCGAGGCCGACGCCGCGCCCAGCCGGCTGCGCCCCTACGTCGCCCAGGTGCGCGACGGCGTCGCCCAAGGCAAGAGCGTGTCCCTGTCGCTGGCCGGCACCGGCCACGTGTTCCCGCCGTTGTTTCTGGAAATGGCTCGCGTCGGCGAAGAGTCGGGCTCGCTCGGCAAGGTCTTCCGCAATCTCGAAGCACATTACCGCCGCTCGCAGCAGGCCCAGCGCATCTTCCTGGCCGCCATCGCCTGGCCGATGCTTGAGCTGGGCTTTGCGATCGTCGTGATCGGCGTGTTGATCTGGGCCCTCGGCATCGTGGCCGCGCGCAACAACGGCCAGCCGATCGACATCCTCGGCTTCGGCCTGATCGGCAACAAGGGCCTGATCATCTATATCAACCTCATCATTGCCGTCGGGCTGTGCGTGGCCGCCGTGGTCGTGGCGATGAAGCGCGGGATGCTTTGGACCCGGTCGATCCAGCGCGGGCTATTGCGCCTGCCCGCCATCGGATCGGCCCTGGATAAGATCGCCCTCTCCCGGCTGGCTTGGGCCCTGCACCTGACCATGAACACCGCGATGGACCTGCGCCGCGTCGTGCCGCTCGTGCTGCGGGCCACCGGCAACGACCACTACGTTCGCCAAACCGACCAGATCGTCGCCGATATCGCCACCGGCCAACCGGTCCACGTGGCATTCGCCCGCAGCCGGGCCTTTCCGGCCGAATTTCTGGACGCGCTCGAAGTGGCCGAGGAGAGCGGACAGACGGTCGAATCGATGGAGCGGCTCTCCAAACGCTACGAAGAGGAGGCCGAGTCGGCGGTCCGCACGCTGGCCACGGTGTTCGGCTTCCTGGTCGGCATCTTCGTGATGGGCCTAATCGTGCTGATGATCTTCCGCCTGGCCGGCTTCTACTTCGGCACGATCAACAGCTTGTTGAAGAAGTAAGAGAAGCTGTTAGCTGTTAGCTATTAGCTCTTGGCCAGACGGATGGTTCTCTGGCTAACGGCTAATAGCTAGTCGTCCCTGAAAAACTCCTTTGCCGCTACGAATAGAGGGTGCATTGCAGTTGTCGTTGCGCTAAAATTCGCCAGGTTTTGGTCCGCAGGTCCCCGAAAGCTGGCAAAAAATGCAACCTAAGTC
>JBIOWO010000275.1:0-13105 GCA_044868555.1 Lacipirellulaceae bacterium
AGAAGCTCCGAGAAGTGTGTTTTGGCGTCGTAAGCGCCGACGCTCTGGGCCGACTCGATCGACATCGCACGATCCCCGTTTCGACTAGTGTTAGACTAGTCTACGTCCACCGCGGCTTCGCGTCAAGTAAATCTCTCTGTACTGACTGGAATGAACTGACGGAACTCGACGGCCGGATATCACGCCTCCACCACCCGCACCAGCACGCGGTTCCCGCGGGCCTTCACCACGACCACTGCCCGGCCGCGGTCGATCGGCATCCCCTCGGCGATCACATCCACCAGTTGGCCGTCGAACTCGGCCTTGTCGCTACTCATCTGCCATTAGGAAGCGGCGGGCTCAGCGAACTGGCGAGCGAAATGTGCATCCGTCTCTTCCAGGCTGCGGACGCCGCCCGCCTCACACCAATAGCGCAACACGTCTGGGCAGAAATCGGCGCTGTTGGGCCAGCGGATCGTTTCGTCCTCGATCCGCAATTGTCGAAAGTAATTCGGATCCTGCAACGGCCCAAACACAGGGCCCCATAGCGCCGGCCGCAAATTGATTCGTCCTACAAACCCGTCGCTAAACTGAAGTTCGACCGTATGGTCTCCACAGATGTGGGCACGAGTGACTTTATTGATTTCAGGCATGTTTACCCCGATCACCGTTCGCTAAAGAAGCGGCTCGATCTTCTCCAACGGTTCGTGGCCGCGCGCTCGTTCCCACCGCTCAAGCAGCTCCTCTTGGTGCAACGAGCCCCACTCCACCACTAGCGCCGTCGCCTTGGCCGGCAAGCGGCCCTTTATGATCCCCAGCGTGCGAATCTCGATCTCCGCTCGATGCTCCCCATACTTGGCATGAAAGTGTGGCGGATTGTGGTCGCTCCAATACATCTCAATAATGATACCGTAGAATTCGCTGATGCGAGGCATACCTCAGATCCTATCATTAGCTCATGGCCGGAACAATCACGGACCGATCGTCACGCCTCCGCCGCCCGTACCAGCACGCGGTTCCCGCGGGCCTTCACCACCACCACTGCCCGGCCGCGGTCGATCGGCATCCCCTCGGCGATCACATCCACCAGTTGGCCGTCGAACTCGGCCTTGCCCGCCGGCATCAGATTCGTCGTCGCCGTGCCTTGCCGGCCGACAAGATGCGAGAAATCGGCGAGCGACTCCCGGTAATCCAGATCGGCCAGCTCCTCTTCCGGCGTGGGATTCAGCAGCATCGTGCGAAATAGCGGTGCCTGCGGCAAGTAACGGCGCAGCACCAGCGCCGCCGCAACCACGCACACCAGCGCCGCGGCCACCATCGTCAGCGAGCTCCGCAGCTCGGCCCACTGCGACTCCGTCTTCGGCAGCACAAAGCTCGTCTGACTGGCCAACACCAGCGAAGCCAGAATCATCGCCCCGCCGCCGAAGCCAAAGATACCGAACCCCGGCAGCACCAACAGCTCGAACAGCAGGAAGCACACACCGCCCAAAAACAGCAGCACCTCCAACCAGCCGGCCGTGCCGTGCAGCATCTTGCTCCAGAACAACAGCAGAAACGCCACCGCCGACACGAACCCGCCGATCCCCACGCCCGGCGCGTGCAGCTCGATGTAAATCCCAATGATCCCCAACGCGATCAGCACCGTCGTCATCACTGGCGACGCCAGCGCCTCCACCAGCTCATGCGCCCAACTCGGCTCCGCCGTCCGCGGATCCTCGACGAACCCATACAACTGCTTGAACTCGTCATAACCATCTACGACGTGCGAGGCGACACCCAATTCCTGCGCCCGGTTGGCGGCCAGCCGCAACGGCGCGCCCGCCTCCTTCACCACGGCGCCCTTGCGCCAATCGTCGGCATCCGCCTGTTCGCGCGCTTCTTCCGCGCTGAAATAAGCAACCTCGCCCGTCTTCGTATTGTGGTACGAAAACAGTTCGACGTCCGGGTCGATCATCGCCGCCAACAGCGACCAGCTATAATCCGTGCTCTTGCCGAGCGAATCGCGGAGCGAGACTTCGGCCTCATCCAGCGTCTGTCGGTCCGGCTCGATTGCCCCCTTCCCGCCCAGGTGCGCTTCCGGCTGCATCACCAATTGATGACACCCCAGCGCCACCAACGCCGCCCCGTCGCTCGCCTCCACCGGCACGTACGCCACGGTCTGCACCTCGTTCGCGTCCAGTTCGGCGATCGAATTTGCCAGTCGCAGGCAGTCTTCCAGGTCGCCGCCCGCGCTGTCGATCTTCAGCCCGATCCAGTTCACGCGATGATCGTGAATCTCGCTGCCGATGAGCGATTCCAACTGACGCACCTTGCGGGGCGTGATCGGTCCCTCGACGTTCAAGATCACCGGCCGCCAATCCCCCACCAGCGATTGATCCTCCAACACGGCCGAAGCCGGCAATGCCAACCCCCGCGCCAGCGACTCGCGGTTCGCTGCCAGCAGCTTCACAAACCCATATTCGCGCCCCTCCCGGCCTGAAAAACTCCCCATCGAACCGGCCGGCACGATTGTCTCCTCCGAAACAATCGTGTGCGTTTGTTTCAGCTTATCCAAGTCCGAACGCAGCACAAATTCGGTGCTGTCGTCCGTTTCTACTTTCAGCACTTCCAGTCGCGGGTCGAGCATGCCCAGCGCGATCGCCTCCGGCACCGTTCGCCGACTGCCGGCAATGCCCTGGTACCAGCTCACGATGCCAGGCTCGATTGCCTGGTGCTCTTTTTCATCGACCCCGGCTTCCCCCAACTCGGCCGCGGGATCCATGACGATCTCTTCGCATGCCAGCGCCAACAGCACGCCATGCCCCTTGATCGTTTGCGGGATGTAGGCCACCGTCTTCACGCCTTCCACGTCCTGGCTGGTGAGATAGCGCGCGAGCGACAGCGCCCGCTCGAAGTCGGTCCCTTCGCCACTGCCCGCGTGGCGCCGGGCGGGCACCAGCTCCAGAACCAATACGGGCCGCCGCCCTTCGCGACGCGGCAATTTGCCGAGCTGGCTGACTGCCCGCTGGATCACGCTCTTGAAGTGCTCGTCCGCATTGCCCACCAGCGGCAGGCGAATCCGAATCAACCGGCCATCCCCCAGATCGGCCGCCGGCGCCTCGTCGATCGCCTTGCCATCGTCGGCTGCCGTGGCGGCGGTTGAATCTGCCGCTTTTGTTTCCTTCCCGGCTTCCTGGGCCACGGCTGCCGGGCCAGGTGCCCAAATCGCGATGCCGAGCGCGAACACGCATCCAGCGACACTCGTGAGAACGCTGGAGAAATGAGGTGCGGAGGCCATAAAGACAACAATCCTTGATCCGCCTCGGCTGGCCTGCAAATTGCCGCCAACTGTCGTGACAGGAAAATTATAGAAACAACGCGCGTTTTGGGCAAAAGCCGGCCACGTTGGTCAGGCTTTCCGGCCGGACACAGAACCCGGAGGCAGTTGCCCACTTTGAAAGGCTAACATACGCCCTGGACGCCGATAATGTAAATATGTACACTATATGTCGTCCGCTCACCCCTACCATTATTCGCTGCCTCTAGGAATTGCTTGCGATGATTTCCGCCCTCAAAGGCCGCGGCGCCGCCATCCAGCCGGCCAACCCCTACTTGAAAATCCACCGCGAGGCCGATTTCGAGCACCTCGCCGCCGATGACGAGTACCTGGCCCAGCTCTGCCGCCCGCCCACCGAATACCTGCCCGACGACTCGCAGTCGATCGTCGCCGAAAACAACAGCCCCGACGTCGGCTTCCGCTACAGCATCAATCCCTACCGCGGTTGCGCCCACGGTTGCAGCTACTGTTACGCCCGCCCGACGCACGAGTACCTCGGCCTCTCGGCCGGCCTCGACTTCGAAACCAAAGTCTTCGTCAAGCATCGCGCCGGCGAGCTGCTGCGCGACTTCCTGGCCCAGCCCAGTTGGCGCCCCGAAACGATCGCCTTCTCCGGCGTCACCGATTGCTACCAGCCGGCCGAGCGCGAGTTCCGCATCACCCGCGATTGCGTCGCCGTCGCCGCCGACTGTCGCCAGCCGATCGGCATTATCACCAAGAACACGCTCGTCACCCGCGACATCGACCTGTTCCAGGAGCTCGCCGCGCACCACGCGGTCCGCGTCTGCGTCTCGATCACCACGCTCGATGCCCAGCTTGCTCGCACGATGGAGCCACGCACCAGTTCGCCAGATGCACGATTGCGCGCGATCCGCGAACTGAACGATGCCGGCGTGCCCGCCCACCTCATGCTAGGCCCCGTGATCCCCGGCCTCAACGACAGCGAGATTCCCGCCATCCTCGCCGCCGCCCGCGACGCCGGCGCCACCGGCGCAGGCTACGTGCTGCTGAGACTGCCGACCACGGTCCGCGAAGTATTCTTCGATTGGCTGCGGCGCAGCTATCCGGACCGCATGTCCCGCGTCGTCGCACTCATCCGCTCCACGCGCTCCGGCCGCCTCAACGATAGCGAATTCGGCCGCCGCCAACGCGGCACCGGAAACGTCGCCGATCTCATCGCCGACACGTTCCGCCTCTGGTCCGCTAAGCTGGGCTACACCGAAGAATCTCCACCCCTCAACCGCGAAGCCTTCCGCCCGCCCCAACCCAACACCGGTCAACTGCGGCTGTTTTGAACCCAAAGATGGGGATACGTTCATAATGGAGGTCAGCTATAATTGCATTGCCTCGGCACGCTCAAAAATCCGCCATCTGCAACGCCATTTGACGCGGTTTAAGGTACACACCATGGCGACGGTAAATATAAATGACGCTCAAGCTCATCTGCCGGAAATCATTTCCGGTCTGAATCCGGGAGAGCAACTGGTCATTGTCGAAGCTGGTGAGCCCCTGGCGACGTTAACGCGAACGCCGCCCAAGCAATGGCCCTGCGCGGCGGGCAGTGCGAAGGACACGAAGCATTGGATGGCTCCCGATTTTGATGCTCCACTCGATGAGTTTCGGGAATACATGGAATGACGAGTCTGCTGCTCGATGCCCATGCTATCCTGTGGTTCCTTTGGGACGACACGAAACTCAGCGCGAACGCGAAAGCGCTGGTTGAAAACGCCGAAAACCGCAAGCTGGTAAGTGTCGCCAGCTGCTGGGAAATTGCCATCAAGGCGAGTTTGGGAAAGCTCGACTTGGGTGAACCAAGTCACTCGTTTCTTTCTCGAGAAATCGCTCGCAACCGTTTTGAATTGTTGTCGATCGGTCTCGACCATGTCACGATGGCGGCAGAATTGCCCTTTCATCATCGCGACCCGTTTGACCGCTTGCTCATTGCTCAAGCGTTGGTCGAGAAGCTAGCCATCGTCAGCGTTGACGCGACCTTCGACGCATATGGAGTTGCCCGATTGTGGTAGATAGCCTCGGCGACGTGCGTTTGGTGAACGCTCTATCAACGCGCATCCGATCCGTCGAAGTGCACGTCCACCAGCGCTCCCGGCCGCAGCGCCGTGTCGTTGGGCACTTTGATCCGCACGGGCGTGCCCCATTGGGGTAGCGTCGCGCTCGTCCGCTGGTGCAGCGGGATTTTTTCGATCTGCATGCCCACCTCTTCCACCTCGCTCGTCAGCCGCGGCGAGCCCGCCGCGCGGCTCTGCAGCGTCACTTGCATCCCCCGCTTCGCCAAAAGCGAGCTCTCCTCGGGGATGAAGCCGACGATATGCCGGCCGTGGTCGGCGGCGATCGTGGCGATGATCTGGCCCGGGATCACCGTCTGGCCGGGCCACGAGCGCACGTCTACCAGCGTGCCGCTGATCGGGGCTTGAATCTCCAGCGTCTTGCCGGCCTCGCCCCCTTGTTCCTCGATGCGGGCAATGACGTCGCCCGCCTGGATGTGATCGTACACCGACCAGTGACCGCTCGTCTGATTCGGAAGCGCGACGATCAGTCCCGTCGTCGGGCTGGTGACGTCCACCCGCGGCGAATCGACTTCGCCGACGCTTTGCACCCCGATGCCGCGCTCCCGCCACAGCCAACCGCTCGCCACAACGGCCATCACAAAGATCGCGGCCGGTATCCCTTGCGAGCGGATCCGCCGCCAGCGCACCGGCCAGGCCAATGGAATACGTTTCTCTTGCATGGTCGGATAAAGTCTGTCAGGGAGGGGGTTGGGCCGGTGCTATAGTTCCGATTCGTCGTCCTGCAGATAGAAGGACAACTCCTGAACGTCGCCGGCCGAGGCCAATTCGGCGCGGAGCTCGCCGCGCCGGGAGGGATCTCGTAGCAGCAATCGATAACTCAATATGTTGCGGGCGTCGGCGCTCAGTCGCTCGCCCGTCAAAATCGTGCGGTCGGAAAAGCGGTGCAGAATCTGCTCGAGCTTCTCCCGCGTGCCCGCCATGTCCACCGGCACCGATACCGACAACGCCGCGTCGAACCGATGCCGCACGCCGAACTCCGTCAGCCACAGGTACAACAGCACCAGCACCACGCAACCCGCCCCCACCAGCGCCGTCGAATAGCGGAAAGTCCCCACCGCCATTCCTTCCACGATCGCCCACAACACGTACGTGGTGTCTCGCGTGTCTTTGAGCACATTGCGGAATCGCACCACGGCAAACACGGCCAGCAAACCAAACGCGATGAACAGGCTGCCCGCCATCAAGATCATCATCAACGCCACGATCACCGGCAGCACCACCAGCGAAGCCACGAACGACGACGAGTACGAGGGCGTCGTGTGCGTCGCCATGTACACCCAGCCGATGATCTGCCCCAGCACAAATGCTAAGAGCAAGCTCAGCACCACCGTCTCGACGGGCGGCGAAATGCTCGGATCGCCGAATCGCAGCATCTCCAGCAAATTCATCGTCGTACGCTCCGGGCGAGAGGCAGGGCCAGATCCGGGTCGATTTTCAGCGCATCCACGCAGTACACGTACTTGGGGAACGACAGCCGCTGCAGGTTAAACGTCGTCACCAGGTCGTGCATCCACCGCGGTGCCCGCCCGTTGTACTTCAACTCCAGAACCACGCCCTTGGTCACGGCGGGCGACCCATCCTCAGGCGTTTCCAGCCCGCAGCCGGTTTGGTAGTTGTGTCCCATAATCTGCCGATCGAATGTCACCCGCACCCCCTCGGCCGACTTCGACACGTAGGCCTCGCGGCGATAATTCACATACGCCACGCCTTCCGCGTTCAGTCGATCACGGCAATCGCAAAACTCCGCGAGCGCTCGGTGCGACGCATCGCCATTCGAAAGCAGGTCCGAATGATTGAGTCGGCCGCCCCGCAGCAGCCGCGCCGCCGCGGGCTTCGGCACCACCGCCCGCAGCTTGTGGACCGTCTCGGTGGTTCGCTTCTTGATTTCCAGAAACGCGGGGCTGTCCACTGACTCGTCGTAGAAGCGAATCCGCAGCTTGTAGCGATTCTTGATCCCCTGCCGCGACTGGTGGTACAAGCCCAAGTGCGGCGTGTCGAGATACAGGCTGCACACGCGATACCCGTCCGATCCTTCACCGGCCATGTGCTCGTCGAGCACCAGGTACGACGCCACGAACCGACGGACCGCCATCGCCGTCGACTCTGGGACGACGAACTTCCGCTCGTATCGGTAAACTTCCAACGCCCCCATGTCTGTCCGTCCACACTCCCCCAGTCCCGAGCCCCAAACCCCCAGTCCCCTTCCAATTAAACTCAGAAAACGTCGCCAGGTATCGTCTCGCCCCCGTCGCGCGATGCCATCCACCGCACCACCGCCTTCTCCGTGTCCTCGCTCAGAAAATCCACCGATCCATCGCACTTGAGCACGTTGGCGCCGGCCGGGTGATCGGAGTGAATTTGCTCCGCGTACCACACTTTGGGTGTCTTCGAGTCGTTCACGCCGCCGTCGATATGCGAGACATTGCTGCCCGAAGCCCACGCCCCGTGCAGCGCGTCGATCGCGCCGTCCTTGATGCTCACTCCCCGCCCCGTGCATTCGGAAATGCAAATCGTGTACGACAGGCCGTCGGTGATCTTCGCGGACGTGACCGGCGGCGGCTCGATCAGCTCGTCTTCCAGCGGCAGCCCCTTCGTGCCGATCAACACGCCCCGCTGCCGCCCGTAGATTTCTTTCGTGATCGGATGCTTGGCATCTTTATCGGGCCCGGAGATTCCCAAGTAATCAATGCAACCCAAGCCCTCGCCCGCTATGCCGCCCAGGCCCACCAAATGGCCGTCGGGCGTCCGATGCTCTTCCACGTCCGACGTGCTCGGACACAAATACACGGGAACGGTCTTCGAGGTCAGCGGTAAATTCGCCGCGTCGGTGAACGGCAGCTTGTAATTGATCGCGTCAGAGAGCACCTTCTCTTCCAGATAATTCAACAAGTACGACGACCATGCCATGGCGAACGAGGCAGGATCGTTCGGCGGGCCCGACCACTTCTTTCCCGGCGGCCAGCGCTTCTTCGACGTTTCGTAGTTCGTCAAGGCCACGCCCAACTGCTTCAAATTGTTCTGGCACGCTGCGCGGCGCGACGTCTCCCGCGCCGATTGCACGGCCGGAATCAACAGCGCCAGCAGTACGCCCACGATCGCGATCACCACCAGCAGCTCGACGAGGGTAAAGCCCAGAGCACGTTGTGCCGATTCCCCAAACCGACGACTTGTCGCCGGCTCGAAAACAAATGCGAACCCCGAAACGCGACGTCTCGTCCGCCGCCTTTCGACACAATCCGCGCCGTGGATTCGCCTGAAATCCATCATTCCTGCCTGATTCCGGAAACGACCTTCTCCCAAACTTTACAGTCTACACTCGGAATCTTCATAATTACAAATGGTTCCCCGAGATTGTAGGCGACCCACAAGCGCGATCCTACACAGCTTTTCGCCGGCAATTGCAGTCTCTGCCGGGAATCCGTAGCCGCCTGAACGAAAAGCGAAGAGCCAAGTGCCGCTTGCAGCTTAGGTTGGCCAACCCTCTCCCGGTCCCGGTGAGGGACCGGGAGAGGGAAGCGGAGAGGGACCGGGAGAGGGACGCGGAGAGGATCCCGGTCAGGCACCGGGAGAGCGTCTAGGCTCGCTAAATGGTTGCTGGAAATACTCTAGCGCCCAGAGTCTTGGCCCGCCGCCGGCAAGTCGAACTGGTAAATCGCCTGCTTTTTACCTTCGCTCACTGTGTAGTACCGGTCGCCGTGGGGGCCGAAGCTGATCGACTCACCGTTCGGCCCCTGCCGCTTGCCCCGTACGGGAACTTCCATCGGCCTTCTTGCGAGTGCTGCGGCAACCGGCTCGCCCTCGACCCGAATCCAAAGCCAACCCCGGCCTTCCCGGCGAAGAATAATGCGGCTGCCGTCCAGCGAAATCGCACCCGCCGAAATTTCGTCCACGTCCAGTTTGCCGGCCGCCGCCAGCTTTGCCACCGCCCGGTCCTGCAACTGCTCGCCGGCGACCGAATACACTCGCGCCTGCTCCTCCTCCTTCGTTACGATCAACAGGTCGCCGGTCACGGGATCGACCAGCAACGATTCCGCGTCGTGCGGGCCGTCCGGATAGGTCAGCCGAAATTCCTCGACCGCCGCCACGTCGAGCTGTTGCCCGCGCTTACCAGACAGGTCCGGCTCCGCGAACCGCAGCACGCGGATCTCGCGCCGCCGCTGGTCGTTGTCGCCGATGTCGCCCAGATACAGGTAGTCGACGCCCTTCACCGGCCCCGGGCCGATCGCAATGTCTTCCAGGTCGTCGATCGATGCCCGGCAGCGTACCTGCGCGACCAGCTTGCCCGACGTGCTCACCGCGAACAACTGCCCCGAGTCGCCGTCGTTGTGCAGCCACAGCACGTCCGCATTCCGCCGGCTCGCCGCCAGTCCCGAAATCTCGCGCAGCTCGGTCGGCTTGATCTTGCCCAGCTCGTGCGATACATCGGCTCCCCGGGCCATGGATCCCTCCATTGTCGGCAAACAGGCGCACGCGGCGAGCGACCCGATCACGCCCGCCGCAATCCGCACAACAAACGACACCCGCCTCATCGATTGCAATCCTCGCTTAAGCCTCATTGTCGATATACCAATATACAACACCGGCCGGCACGAACCTTCGCCGCATTTAGCACCTCCTGTAGTGTACTCCTCTCGCGCCGCGAGAGGGCTTTCATCTCTCCACAGGGTAGCTGGGGCAACGCCCCAGAGTTTAGCGTCCCGATCGCCGCCCCGTTGCGGCCCCCAACCGACCCAGATATCATCGTAGTTTCCTTGAAATTCATCTCCCGCTCAATCTGGGAGAGGGCCGGGGTGAGGGTGCCATGAAATCCCTACCCCCACATCCCAACCCTGACCTCTGACCCCCGACCTCCGACCTCTTCCCCATGCGACACGTCCTTTCCGCCACGGTGCAGAACGTCCCCGGCGTGCTGGCCCACGTGGCCGGCATGTTCTCCTCCCGCGGCTACAACATCGACAGCCTGGCTGTCGGCGAAACCGAAAACCCCAAGCTCTCCCGCATGACCTTCGTCGTCGTCGGCGACGATAGCGTCCTCGAGCAGGTCCGCAAGCAGCTCGAAAAAATCGTCACCGTCGTCCGCGTCGACGATGTCAGCTCGCACGATCACGTCGAGCGCGACCTGATGCTGATCAAGGTCCACATGAAGCCCGGCCAACGCAGCGAAATCCGCGAGCTGGCCGAGATCTTTCGCGGCCGAGTCGTCGACGTCGCCCCGGAAGAAATCACCATCGAAATCGCCGGCCAGGAAAAAAAGGTCGAAGCATTCATCGACCTGATGCGCCCGTTCGGCATCATCGAGCTCGTCCGCACCGGCCGCATCGCCATCGTCCGCAGCATCGACCGCGCCAACCACCAAGGCACCGGCGTCCGCCGATACGCCGGCGAGTAAACACATAGCCCGGCCATCCTGACCGGGATTAAACGTCAATCAATTCACCACAGCATTTTGAAATTTGCAATTATCCCCCTCTGTGCTCTCTGTGCCCTCTGTGGTGAAAATTTTCCCGGAGCAATCATGGCAGCCACCATCTACTACGACAAAGACGCCGACCCGAACGCCCTCCGAGGCAAGACCGTCGCCATCATCGGCTACGGCTCCCAAGGTCACGCCCAGGCCCAGAACCTCCGCGACTCGGGCGTCAACGTCGTCATCGGCCAGCGCCCCGGCGGCAAGAACTTCGACCTCGCCAAGAGCCACGGCTTCGAGCCGATGAGTGCCGCCGATGCCACCCGCAAGGCCGACGTCGTCAACATCCTCGTCCCCGACGAGCTCCAAGGCGACCTCTACGAAAAGGAAATCCGCCCCAACCTCAAGCCGGGCGCGATCCTCATGGGCTCGCACGGCTTCAACCTTCACTTCGGCTACGTGAAGCCGCCCGCCGGGCACGACGCCCTGCTCGTCGCCCCCAAAGGCCCCGGCCACCTCGTCCGCAGCGAATTCGTCGCCGGCGGCGGCGTCCCCTGCCTCATCGCCACCAGCGAAGGCGCCAGCGACGAAACCTTCCGTGTAGGCCTGGCCTACGCCCGCGCCATCGGCGGCGGACGCGCCGGCGTCATCCGCACCACCATCGCCGAAGAAACCGAAACCGACCTATTCGGCGAACAAGCCGTCCTCTGCGGCGGTGCGAGCGCCCTTGTGAAAGCCGGTTTCGAAACGCTCGTCGAAGCCGGCTACCAACCCGAGATGGCCTACTTCGAATGCATGCACGAGCTCAAGCTGATCGTCGACCTCTACTACCAGGGTGGCCTCGACTACATGCGCTACAGCGTCTCCAACACCGCCGAATACGGCGACTACACCCGCGGCCCCCGCATCATCACCGCCGAAACCAAACAGGAGATGAAGCGGATCCTCAAAGAAGTGCAAGACGGCACCTTCGCCAAAGAGTGGATCGCCGAAGCCAAAAGCGGCGGCAAAAACTTCAAGGCCATGAAAGAGAAGGACAAAAACCACCCCGTCGAAGTGGTCGGCCGCAAGCTCCGCAAACTCATGAGCTGGATCAAAGCGAAGGAAGTGGATTGACTTCGACGCTCGACCCAGGGTATTTGACAGACGTACACGTACCCTCTAAAACATCGGCCGCCAGCAAGAACCGCGCTCCGCTCCGCGTCGACGGCTAAACATTTATCCCCGTTTAGCCGCGCCCCGACTCTCCCGTTTAGCCGCGCCCCGAAGGGAAGCGCTTCTCCACCACCACCACGTCCTCCACCTCCACCCCCACCACCTCCACCACCAGTTCCCGAGAGGGTCCCCCATGGTCCTCGCTTCCCACGTCATCCTCGGCGTGTACGGCTTCTGGCTCCCCAACGACGAACGCGGCTCCTGGTCCGATTTCGTCGGTTCCTGGGAACTACTCCGCTTCGGCAAAGCAACCACCGTCCAAGTCCGCCACTCCCTCGCTCGCCGCCCCTTCGACCCAGCCAAACGCGCCGCCGCCCTTGCTGCCCTGAAATATCCACCCGTCGTGTTAACGGGTGTGCAAGCCCGAGCAATCGGCACCGGCTTCGCCGAGTACGCGCGAAAATCAGGACTCACCATTCTTGCCTGCGCGATTCTTCCCAAGCATGTCCACCTCGTACTATCACGACACCGGCTCCACGTCGAACAACTAGTCAACCAATTGAAGGGTGCCGCCACCCGCCGCTTGGTTGAGGAAGGCATCCACCCACAAGCCGCATACCAGGGCACGAAGCGTCACCCACCAAAAGTCTTCGCCCGCGGCCTATGGAAGGTCTTCCTCGACACGGCGGCCGACATCGCTCGCTCGATCCACTACGTCGAAGGCAACCCGCAGCGCGAACACCTTCCGCCACAGCACTGGTCGTTCGTCAAACCATACTTCCCCAACACCCGCGCAACCGTTTAGCCGCGACGCGCAGCGGAGCGCGCCAACCCCCGTTTAGCCGCGCCCCGAAGGGAAGCGCGAAGAATGCCCATCGCCACTTCTTTGTCCTTGTCCTGGCGATTCTCAACTTTCCAACACTCCGCGGCAATCCAACGCAGGTCGTTTCTCGGGCGCGCGGCCAAATCCTATCTATACATCCGAACAGTAATCGGGTAAGATCAGCAAAGCTGTCAGCCATCTGCTTTCAGCCCGTTCTTTGACGTGCGCCGTGAAAGGTGTTTGATTCTCAGTGGGAGTCAGTCCCACCTGGCAATGTCGCTCCAGCCAGTAGCAATCGGAGCGGTGGAGGAGGTAACGAATCCGCCGAAGCCTTCGAT
>JBIOWO010000276.1:0-5190 GCA_044868555.1 Lacipirellulaceae bacterium
CGCATCGAGATAAAGGATCGCGGCGTTGCCGGACAAAGTGTCGGCCAAGTCGTCATACGTTAGTTGGTAGTTGAGCGCGGGCTTCGGCGGGGCGACGGGCGTCAACTCGAACGAGCGCTCCACGGTCGGCTTCCCGCTCTGGGCAATGGCCGTCGCCGTCGTGCAAAAGATCAAGGCATACGTGTAGACGTATCGAGACATGGCACACCTCCATTCGGTGTTTGGAATAAGGGAATCGTGTATTCAAGAAATCTGAGACGCGAGCGCTACAACAAGTCGGCAGATCGCGTCGCTCCAACAGGGGGCAGATTCGTCGCCGGCAGACCTGCCAATCCCTTGTCGCGATAAGCTGCTTGCAACATAAACAAGCTTTGGGGCGGAAGGGGTTGCGAGATCGAGGGCACCGTGATTGCAACAACCGGAACGTGTGTTCCGATTCCCGGTCCGACGGAAAGAACCCAACTGCCGATTCCAATCAAGATCGCCGCCGCCGTTGCCGCTCGCCACACGCGCACCTGCGACCGCACCGATCGCCGCCCCGCTTCAAACGCCGCGCCGATCGGATCGATCCGCGCCGCCGCCGGCGCGAGCGACTTGAGCGCCTCTTCCAATTCCCGTTCAGCCGGGTTTAGTCCGTCTTGTTCTGGCATGGCTTCTCCAATACAACTCGCAACTGACCCAGGGCCGACACGTAGCGGCCGTGCACGGTGGACACACTCAACTGCATGATCTCGGCGATCTCGGCGAAACCCAGCTCGCCCCAAATCCGCAGCACGACGACCTGCCGATAATCGGGCGCGAGCTGCCGCAGCGCCTGCTCGGCCACTTGCGCGTCGAGCAGCGATTCGCTCCCGGCCTCGAGCCACGCGCCGCGCGAACGGGCGACGACCTCTTCCCGCCGCCGCCGGCGTGCCGTCGAGCGGGCCGCGTCGATCGCCGCGTTACGGACCGCCCGGTACATCCAGGCGATCGCGTTGTCCGGCGGCCGACGCTGGGCGAGCAGGGCCACCAGGGCCTCCTGCACCACGTCCTCGGCCGCGGCCGCGTCGAGCCATTGCCGGGCGTAGAGCACGAGCCCCGCCGCCCGCTCGGCCACGATCCCCGTCAACCGCTCCAGGTCGCTTGTGCCCATCCACACATTATGACGGCAAGGACTACAAATTTTTCGGGCCGCAGCTCCGGTCGCCGCGAAATCGGTGATTGCATCCGCCGTGGCACCGTGAAGAACCGATGAAACCGCGGGAAAATGCGATTTTGGATTCCGCCGCGAGGGATTTTGTCCGTCCGAACGACTTGGTTAGGGAAGCGACGATTTTCCGCCAAACGGTCGAAAACTGCGCAGGCGGTGTCGTCGCGAAGGTGGCGCTGCGCCCGTGCCGAGTAAACGAAACCCTGCGGGCAAAATTATTTCACAACCAACGAACTATTTCCCCGTCCGCCGCGTCTATGTCGTCGGCGGGCGCATGAACAAGCAACCCTGCGGCTGCTGCAGAGCGATTTCTAAACGTGGTGTCCCAGCCCCAGCCAAATCGGATGCCAAGAAGCTGGTCGTCCTACGCCCTACCACAGCACGACCAGCCTCCTCTGCAGCAGCCCTTTTTTTCTCGGAAGTGTCGTATGTGTGGCACGCCCAGAGCCCCAAGCGATGGGCGTGGTCATTGACGCCCACATCCACGCCCTTCGCTGAAGCTCAGGGACGTGCCACCCAAGCGCGGCATCATCGAGCGCGATTTCTACTCCACGATCGCCGTCGGCTCCGGCGGCTGCAAATGCTCGAGCGAACCTAACCGCCGCAGCTCCGGCCAGACCCGATCGACGACGCCCACCGTCACCAGCGTCATCACGCCGCCCAGCGCCACGGCTGGTACCACGCCCAGCAACTGCGCCGCCACGCCCGATTCCAATTCGCCGATCTCATTGCTCGTGCCGATGAAGATCACACTCACGGCCGACACGCGGCCGCGCATCGAATCGGGCGTCAGCAATTGCAGCACGGTCGCGCGAATGACGACGCTGATATTGTCGGCCGCCCCGAGCGCGAACAGCGCCACGAGCGATAGCGCGTACGACTTCGACAACCCGAACACGATCGTCGCCAAGCCGAAAGCGACGACGGCCCACAGCAATATCGGTCCACCGCGCCGCATGGGCGGCAGCACGGCCAGCAGCAAGCCCATGAACATCGCGCCCAGCGAAGGCATCGCCCGCATCCAGCCGAAACCCGTAGCGCCGACCTGCAGCACGTCGCTTGCGTAAATCGGCAAGAGTGCCGTGGCCCCGCCGAACAGCACCGCCACCATGTCGAGCGTCATCGTCGAAATGAGAATCGGCTGACGGCGCAGGAAGCGAATCCCCTCCGAAAAGCTCCGCCACGAATGGGGCTGGGCGACCCGCTCGCGCCGCGTGGGCCGAACGAAGATCATGCAGATCATCAGCACCACGCTCGAGGCCGCGTCGATCAGGTACACGGCCACGGGGCTCCACACGGCCAGCAGGATTCCACCCAAGAGCGGCCCGACCGTGGCCGCCAGTTGAAACGAAACGCTCCGCCACATCGCCGCGTTGGGAAACACTTTCGCCGGAACCAGGCCCGCGACGATCGCCGTCGCCGCCGGCCAGCCCAGCGCCCGAAACGTGCCGGTCCCCAACAGCAGCAGGTACACCAGCGGCACCGGCGCGGCCGTGAACGACGCCCAGGCCAATCCCACTCCGCTGAGCGCCAACCCGGCCTGCCCCAGCATGATCATGCGGCGCCGCGAATAGCGGTCGGCCGCCGCGCCGGCCGGCAGGGCCAATATCAGCACCGGTAGCGCCAGTACCAGGCCGATGATGCCCAGGCTGAGCGGCTCGTGCGTGCGATGAAATACTTCCCAGCCAACCGCCGTCGCCCGCATCTGGTTGCCGGTGTTCGACAACAAGCTGCCCACGATGTAAATCAGAAAGCTCGACCGCCGCAGGGCGGCAATCGGATCGGGTCGTGATGTGGGTTCGTCGGCCACGGCGGGTGCAACAGGGTGTATCGATCGCCTTTGCGGCCGAATCCTATCCGCACCGATGCCGTCCTACAAGAACGCTTGGAAGTATGTGGGAGCGTCGCGATTTGTTTTCGCCGACAGCCCCCAATAATCCTGGCGTAGCGTCCGCTTCCAGCGGCAAAGCCGCAATCGTCAATAGCCAGGGGCGGAAGCCCCTGGGCTTGGATTGCAGCAATACGACTCGGCTCGAACGCGTAGCGTCCGCTTCCAGCGGCAAAGCCGCGATCGTCAATAGCCAGGGGCGGAAGCCCCTGGACCTCGGTTGCGTGCAGTCCTCAAAGCCCCAACGGGGCGACAGTTGTTGTGCATCGCCAACGATCGCCCCGTTGGGGCTCATCGATCCCGATATTCTTCGGTACCAGGGGCTTCCGCCCCTGGCTATTAACGCGCGCCCCTTCGGGGCGACGGGTGGCATGCTTTCGCGGCGTCGGCCGCGTAAGCATGTTTCTGCACGCACGTCGCTACTTCCCCACCTCGCGCTCCGGATGCTTCCCGTCGACATTCACGCCGCCCGGCCCCGTCTCGACATCGACCCCCGGCGCAGTCACCCGCGCACCACCCTCGCCCGCATCAACACGCACCCCCGGCGCATTCACCTCCGCCCCACCGGGCCCCGTTTGAATGTGAACACCGGGCGCATCCACGGTCACGCTACCGTCGTCAGAAACATTGACGTGTGCGTCGTTGCCCCCGCGGCCACAGCCCACGAAACACGAAACGACCAGAACTGCAAAAGCTGATTTCATCCGAACGGTCCCTTATCCACTGCGGTTTACTATGGCCATATGCGCGCTCACGATGCGTCACGAGATTATATGGCAAGGGTTCCGGTCGTAGCAATCGTGTAAGGAATCACTTGGCGGTCATTGATCATCAAACTTGCAATTCGGCAGCGACTTTCGAATCTCATTGACGCCTTCAGTCGTAATCCTCGAACCACTGAGTCGCAACAACCTTAACTTGGGCAATTGTTGGATGTACGCGACCGCTTTGTCGGAAATTGCCGTGTTTCGAACATCGAGTACCTGCAACCGATCCGCTAACCGAAGAATGTGTGCCAATCCGGCGTCTGTAACGCGAGATTTGTACAGGTTCAGGTAGTACAATTCATCGAACGTCAACAAATGCGGTATCGTAGATCGAAGCTCATCGTCGCCAATCGGGTAATTCTCATTGAATCGGACAGCAACCGGATTCCAGAAGAACTTTTCGTCGGAGACAAACGATTGCAACCATGTTGGTTCGGTGGGCCTGAGACTCAATGAACCGTTGAGTTCCTGGACTGCTGCGATTGCCAATCTCCGATCGCGAAAACTCTTGACGTACAGTCCAAGCCACAGCGCCAATGCAGTCATTGCGATCAGCAACGTCCGCAGACTGAACTGAAACCAGCGTCGTTTCATTCCCGCTGCCATGTTTCCAATCTTGATTCAGATGGTTGGAGAAAACTAGTGGAACCAAGCGAACAATCCGAGCAATGCCGCGACTATCGTTGTCATGATGAACAGATCTCGCGTAGTGAATCGCCATGGTTTCCAGCCGTACTTGCGACGAAACGGTTCAGCCCAGATACACCCCCAAAGCAGACAAGTGAGGACGACGAGTGGCACTCGAACTGCGTTATAGTCGGGGCTACCACGATACCATTGAAAGACGGCCGCGGCCGGAAACGCTAACACGTTTATGAAAACAAAATACGGCCAAAGTGGTTGATACGGCGGAGCATTTATAGCTCTAGGTCCAAATCGGGGATGAGTAAACCACAGATCCACATAGGTGACAACGACTAAATGTACGATGGCAAGAGCCACCACTAACAAACACCACTTCCACATGCCGGATGGTTTCTCGGTCATACGTCAACCTCATCCGACAATGTACCAAATCATTCGCGATGCGTTGTAATTCACGAATAATGACCGACTCTTTACACTGGCCAAAAATAGTTGATGAAACCGGCCATCGCTTCTGCTAAGGTCGACGTTGCAGCAAACTGCCAGTTGTCCTGAGCCTGTCGCAGGAGCAACTCGTTCTTTGACGTGCGCCGTGAAAGGTGTTTGATTCTCAGTGGGAGTCAGTCCCACCTGGCAATGTCGCTCCAGCCAGTAGCAATCGGAGCGGTGGAGGAGGTAACGAATCCGCCGAAGCCTTCGAT
>JBIOWO010000277.1:0-20667 GCA_044868555.1 Lacipirellulaceae bacterium
GACTTAGGTTGCATTTTTTGCCAGCTTTCGGGGACCTGCGGACCAAAACCTGGCGAATTTTAGCGCAACGACAACTGCAATGCACCCTCTATTCGTAGCGGCAAAGGAGTTTTTCAGGGACGACTAACATACTTCCGGCTTGTCGGTCGGCGACAGGAGGGCGTGAAGCTGGTGGACTATTGCTGGCCGGATACGATGCGGTCGATGCCGCCGCAGTATGAGAAAAAGGCGATTACTCGCGAGTGAGCGAATCATCCTGGGGGCTCGGCGAGGCCTCGCCCCCAGGCACCCCACCTGCACTCGCCAGGCGTGCGCGGCGGATCGAAAGGTAGAAAACGCAGCCGATCGTGGCGAGGATCAGATACGGCATCGACATCATGAACAGGATGCTGTAGTACATGCCGGCTGCGAGCGATTGGCCCTGCGGATCGCTCTGGCCGATGCCGTCGCCGCACGTGGGGCAGGCCGCGGCGACGCCGGCGAAAAGCATCGCCAGATAAAGCGAGAACGCGCTCAGTTTCGCGGTGCGTTTCATGGTCGGTGTATTGTAGATCATTGCCCCACCGGCGGCCAGAGGTGATACAGCATCACGTACACCACCACGCCGGTCACCGAGACGTAGAGCCAGATTGGAAACGTCCAGCGGGCCCAGCGCATGTGGCGCTGGCGATACGTGGCTGCGGGGACTGTCCCCTTTTTGCGCGAGCCCGCGCTGCCCAACTGATCAGCACCAACCGCAAAAAGGGGACTGCCCCCTTTTGTTCGCGCAACTTCGCCGATCAGAGGACTGTCCCCGCAGCAGCCGGTGGCCCGCAGGCCGAGGTAGATCGTCCAGATTGCCAGGAACGGGACGGTGAACGCCAGCAGCACGTGGGATAACAGAATCGCGTAATACGCGTAGCGAATCGTGCCGGGATGCGTGAAGCGGACGCTGCCGACCTGGTAGTGATAATACAAGTAACACGCCAGGAACACGGCCGACACGGCAAACGCAGTGAGCATGGTGCGCTTGTGCGCTTCGACGCGGCCGTGCTTGATAAAGTAGTATCCGACGAGCAGCAGCACGGTAGCGGCGGCATTGAGCGACGCGTTGACGTGCACGATCGGGTGGGCGGCCAGCACGAGATAGTGCAAGAATTGCATCGCGCGTCAGCTTGATTTTTCGCCTTGGTCGGCAGTCGGCGCCACTCCGTGGGGCGGCTCTTCCGCTTGCAGCTCGAGGAGCTTCTTATGCATTTTCTCGCAGTCGAGACGACTCATGGCGTCGTAGTTGCCGCGGATCTTACCGGCCTTGTCGAAGACAATCGCGCGATCCTGGTGCCCTTTCCGCATCAGGGCCACGCTCATGCCCTTGGCAACTTGCTGCGTGTACTCGAGCGGGCCGCGGCAGAAGAGCCATCGCTCGGGGTCGGCCTGAAAGCCGTCGGCGTACTTGCGGAGCTCGGCGAGATTATCGGTGTCCGGGTCGCAGGTGATGCTGACCCAGGTGACGTCCTTGAGGTCCGGCAGACTGTTCATGAGCTGGATATTCTTGTTGACGGTGAGGCACGTGCCGGGACAGGTCGAGAAGAAGTAGGTCGCGACCCAGACCTTGCCCTTCATGTCGGCCGTACGGAACGGCCGGCCGCTGCGCTCGGTGAGCTTGAAGTCGGTGATCGGCGGACCGACTGCGGTGGCGAGGATGGCCTGGCCGCGGTCCAGCTCGAACTGCCGTACCTGCCACCACTTCCAAGCGCCGTAGGCCATCAGGAATAGCACGGCCAGCGCGAGCAAGAACGGCAGCGCGGCGCCCGACGACGAGGGCGATCGCTGGTGATGCGGTTCTGACGCCGGCGTATTGGTGGGCGATAGTTCGCTCATAGTAAATCTCCGGTGCTGCGGGTGCCGGCGATGCGCCAGGCGGCGGCGAGCGTTGCGGCGGCAAAGACTAGCGACCACAACCAGCACCACGGCTGCGACGGCAGGGTCGCGGGATCGATACCATTTTGCAGGAGATGCCGTAGCCCGGCCACCCCATAGGTGAGCGGATTGAGCCACACGATCCACCCCAGCCAACCCTGCACATTGCTGGGAAAAAACGCTCCGGATAACAGCCACATCGGCAGTAAAAAAACGCTCATGATGGCATGGAAACCTTGGGTGGAATCCATCCGCCAGGCAATCGTGAAGCCCAATGCCGTAAGGGCGACGGAGATAACGAACATCAAGATCACAGCGGCAACTAGTTGCAGTGGCGTGGTTGCAATGATGCCGGCCCAGCCCATTTTGGTCGTCAGCCAGCCGAGCGCGAGGAATATCAGGCCCTGCAGCATGGCGATGGCCGCGCCACCGAGGACTTTGCCGAGCACCATTGTCCAGCGCGGAATCGGGGCCACCAGCACGCCCTGCAGGAAGCCCTCGCGGCGGTCTTCGATGATCGAGATCGTGGCGAAAATCGCCGTGAACAGCAAGATCATCACCAGCGTGCCGGGGAAGAAATGGGCATAGTCGAGCCGATTGTCGCGCAGGCCGGCACTGAACAACAGCCAGAAAATGATCGGCTGGCCCAGCGCGCCGAACACGCGGTTCTTCTGGCGAAAGAAGCGCACGAGCTCGCGCTCGGCGAGCGTGCCGACGACCGGCCAGGGAGGAACAGTTGTTGTCGATCCGTGAGAAGTCGTCATAATTTCGTTCGGAATTTGACAAGCAGACAAGGAGAGGGGGAGAAAAGGAGATCGATATTCCAATCCTATCTCCTTGTCTCCTTGTCTCCTTGTCTCCCTGTCTTCGCAATTGGCTCCTCGTCATTCCAGAACTGGTGGCCCGTGATATGGATAAATACATCTTCCAGCGTGGGCTTGCCGAGAGTGATCGAGTCGATGCGGTCGGGGAAGGCCTCGACGAGGCGGGCGATCCATTGGTGGCCGTCCGTCTGCTCGAGTCGCACCGAGCCATCCAGCACCATGGGCTCGACGTGGAACTTCTCGCTGATTGCGGTGGCGAGCGCGACGGGATCTTTGGCGCGGATGGTGATCGCGTCGCCACCGACAGCGGCCTGCAGGGCGGCCGGCGTATCGAGGGCCGCCAGCTCGCCCTGGTGCATGATACCGATGCGGTCGGCCCGCCCGGCCTCGTCCAGCAGGTGTGTGGTGAGCATCACGGTCACGCCGTCGGCGTCGCGGACCTGGCCCAGGTATTGCCACAGGTCGCTGCGGGCTCCGGGGTCGAGGCCGGTGGAAGGCTCATCGAGTAGCAGCAGCCGCGGGCGGTGCAACATGCCCTGGGCGATTTCCACGCGGCGTCGCAGGCCGCCGGAGAGCTTTTCGACCAGGTCGCGCCGGCGATCGGCGAGGCCCAGGCGGGTGAGCATCTCGGCTGCCCGCGTGCGGAGCTCGCCGCCGCCGAGCCCGTACAGCCGACCGTGGTGGATGATGTTTTCCCAGACGGTGAGTTTCTTATCGACGCTCGGCGCTTGAAAGACGATGCCGAGCTGGGCCCGAACGGCATCCGGCTCGGTGCGGAGGTCGTAGCCCAGGACGTGTACGTCGCCCTGCTGAAGCGGGATGAGCGTCGAGAGCACGCGGAACAGCGTGGTCTTGCCGCTGCCGTTGGGGCCCAACAGCGCGAAGATTTCGCCGGTCGCCACGCTCAGCGACAAGTCGCGGATCGCCACATGCTCGCCGTAACGGTGGGCAAGGTGGGCGATGTCGATGGCGGGCGGGATGGACATGCGGAGTGGGTTTTCGGCTATCGGCTATCGGCTGTCGGCAAGAAGAATGGCCGATAGCCGATAGCTGACAGCCGATAGCCTTGGTCATTCGTCATTCTTGGTGTCCGGCCTCTTTCGGCATTTCTTTTTCGGCCGCTTCCAGAAGCGACTCATCGACCACGGCCTTGTTGGACGTGAACCGCCAGCGATCGAAGGAATAAAACGCGTAGCCGTTGTTCTGCCGCATGCCGATGTCCGGCACGAGCATCAGCATCAGGAAAATCGACATGAAGCTGGCCGGGATGGTCAGCACCCACTTCCAGTTCGCCTCCCACAGCAAGTGCATGAAGAACATGATCACGAGCATGGCCTTCGTGCAGGACACGGCCATCATCAGTGCCCAGGCTTCGTGCTTGCCGAACGGCCAGTAGCTGGAATACGTGAAGAACGACAGGACAGTGAGAATGCAGAGGGCGGCGAACACGACAAGGTACTTGCCGACGCCGCCGTGGCCGAAATGCTCGCCATCGTCATGCGCGGCGTGATCAGCGTGGGTGTCTGAAGGGTGTTGGGTCATCGCAAAAAGTCTCCGGCGAGCCGCTGGCTCGCGGCTATCAATCCGTTGTTCGTGAGCTAACAGCTAACAGCAATTCTTAGAACAGGTACAGCAGTGGGAACAGGAAAATCCAAACAAGGTCGACGAAGTGCCAATACAGGCCGATGTTCTCGATCAGGTTGGCGCGCGTTCGATTGAGCACCAGGGGCAGCATCAAGGCGAACACGATCAGTCCGATCAGGACGTGCAGGGCGTGGAAGCCGGTAAGCAGAAAATAGGTGCTCGACCAAAGTGGGCCGCCGGGAATTACCAGCGGCAGGCGGAGCCAGGAGTAGGCGTGGTTGTAGCCCCCTTCGGGCGGAGCAACGGCGGCTGTTTCGGTCGCGACGGCGGCGACCGGCTCCGTCGTGGCGGGAGGCGCTGTCTCGGCGGCGGGCTGCTGAAATGCCACCAATCGCGCGGGCGGACCGGTTGGCGCGGCTTCGAATGCGGCGTGAGACTCCGCCGCGGCGTGGTCGTGCCGCGGATAGATCGCCAGGGCCAATTCCATCAACTTGATGCGGCCATCCGGCGAATCGGGTTTGCTGCGGACGGCCAGCTCGGCTTCGTCGACCATCTTGAGAATGCGATCGACGACGGCCAGTTTGCCGCTCACGGCTTGCAACTCCTCGGTAGCATTTTCGGCCTGGGCCTTCGCCACTTGGGGTTGCAGCTCAAGCTTTAGCGCGTTCAGCCGCTGGCGGACCGCCGAGGAGTAATATACGTCCGCCTTGTCATAGACCAGACTGTGCGGGAGCTGGGGGTAGATGCCGTGGGAAAACTTCGCCTGGTACTCGTACGCTTTGACACCCAGAAACAGGCTGCCCAGCAAAAACGTCAGCAGCAGGTATCCCTTGGCCTTGCCGGTCTCGCTGGCCTTGGCCGCTTCGAGGCATAGCACGACGGTGACGCTGGAGCAAATCAGCACGAACGTGTTGAAGGCGCCGATCGTCTCGACGAGGTGCACGTCGTGCGGCGCGGGCCAGGCCACGGCACCGAAGCGGAGCACGATATACGTGCCGATCAGGCCGGCGAAAAACATGATCTCCGTCGACAGGAACAACCACAGGCACGTCTTGCCGTTTGGGATCGGCAGGCCGGGGTGGTATTTGAACATTGGAGACGGCGGATGGGACATCGCGGAGGTTTTGGGGTTGAGGGTTGAGGGTTCAGGGTTGAGTGTTAAGTCATACTGCGACCAGCAGTAGCAGGGCCATCCAGCATATCAGGTAGGCCAGGCTGGCTCGCAGCAGACGGCGGGCGGATCGGTCGTTGCGGTGAAACAAAAACAGTGCGGCGGCGATCAACTGGGCCGCGCCGAGGAACAAAGCCCAAAAACAGTACACGGCGGAGCTGCCCGCTTGCGGCGACAGTGCCGGCACGAGGCTGACCGGAATGAGCGCCAGGGCGCCGACCACGGCTTGGGCGCCGGCCCGCAGGCCGGTGGGATCGACGACCGTGAGCATTCGCTGTCCGCCGCGCGCGTAATCGTCGCGGTAGAGCCAGGCGATGGCCATGAAATGAGGGAACTGCCAGAGGAACATGGCGCCAGCGACGGCAAGGGCTCGCATGTCGAGCGCCGCGCCGGTCGCGCTCCAGCCGATGAGGATCGGCAGCGCGCCGCTCACGGCCCCAACCGCCGTATTGAGCGGCGAGCGGGTTTTCAGCGGCGTGTAGGCCAGCACGTAGATCAGCCACGTGGCGAGCGCCCAACCGGCGGTGGCGAACCGCACGAAGACGGCTAGCTCGGCGATGCCGACGGCAAGAGTCACGAGGCCGAACGTCACCACTTGCCACGCGACGAGCCGGCCGCCCGGGAGTGGACGATTGGCGGTGCGAATCATGCGGGCATCGGTGCCCTGTTCCAGCCATTGGTTAAATGCACCAGCGCTGGCGGCGACCAGCGCGGCGCCCAACACTGTGTGCACGAGCGTCCAGTCATCGAAGCCCCACGGCGCCGCAAGCTGCGCTGCCACGGCGACGGCGACCAGCTCCATCGCCACAATCCGCGGTTTGGTGAGCTCGACGAAGTCGGCGGCGCGGGCCAGCCAACCGGCGCATGCCTGCGGCCAGACGAGTGGCGACGATCCGGCGGTGGACGAGAGTCGGCTCATACGGCGGTCTCCAATGGACGGAGCCCGACGCCGCGCGTGGCCGCCGGCACGGCGAGCAATCGATGGGCGTACAGTGCCAGGGCGAGCGCTGTCGCCAACAGCAGCGAGCCCATGGCGACGTGCGCGGTGATGACGTGTGTCTGCATGGCGCCGCCGTCGTGGATGGCCGTGGTCATGGGCGGGAGCCAGCCGGCGGCCCAGGCGGGGATCGCGTATTTGACGGTCCACGTGCCGGCGCCGAGCGCTAACTGTAGAACGAGCAGGAGGGCGAGCATTATCGCTAAGCCGGCAAGCGGCCGGACGTGGTGGGCCCGTCGCACGACGAGATAAACCAGCAGCGCGACGTGAAGCGAGAGCACGGCGGCGAGAAACAGGTGAAAACGCACCGCCACGGCGAACGTGGATGGATCGGCCGCGATCGGGATGTGGCGGAGAACTGCGCCCAGCACGATTTGCAGGTAGACCAATATGCAGGTCACGATTGCCAGTGCCCGGATGACACCGGCGTTGGCACTGGAAATATAGCCGACCCATCTTGGGTCGGTTTCGCGCGGCCCGGACTCCGGCCAAGACGGCCTGGCTATGTGCCAATTCTGGGATGAAAAGACAACCAGGGCGACGGCCAGCGCGAAGAACAACGGACCGGTGACGCCGTGGAACATGGCCATCGTACGCTCATCCCACAGCACGCGGAGGCCGCCCATGATGCCTTGTGTAACTACCAGGGCCAGTGCGCAAACGCCCAATCCGTGGACCCAGCGACGGTCATCTTTGCGCCACAGCACGACGACCAGGCCGATCGTGATCAGGCCCACCGTGGCAGCGATGAGGCGATGCCCGTGCTCCACGAAAATGTCCCACGGTCCGGCAATCCATGTCGACCACGGATAGAGCAACAAGTTGTAGCCGTAGGTGCTGGGCCAATCGGGCACAGCCATGCCGGCGTCGGTCGTCGTCACCAGGCCGCCGACCCACAGCAGCGGAAACGTCGCGCAGGCCAAGGCGATGGCCCAGCGATGGGGCCAAGGCGATGCGGTGGGTGACTGCGTGTTAGCCATGAATGACGAATCGCCATGACGAATGACGAATGACGAATTCGGACTATTTCAATCGTCATTCGTCATTAGGGAATTCGTTATTTTTAGTGTGCCGGAGCAGCGCCGGTCGCCCCCGGCGGTGGCGGCATTGTTTGTGGGTAGTAGTCCATGTCGACTTCCGGGGAGCCGTATTCGTATGGGCCGCGGTAGATCACCGGTTGAAAATCGAAGTTGCCGTGGCCGGGCGGGCTGGGCGCCTGCCATTCCAGCGAGTTGGCGTGCCACGGGTTCCGGCCCGCCGGCGGACCGAAGAAAATGCTGTAGAAGAAATTGACCATAAAGATAATCTGCGACGCCACGAGCAGGATCGCGCACCACGTCATTAACTGGTTGAGCGGCAGCAGGTGGCGGAAAGTTTCGTAATGATAGGGATCGGCCAATCGACGTGGAAAGCCGACCATGCCCAGGATGTGCATCGGGTAGAACACGCAATTGAGAAAGATAAACGTCAGAAAGAAATGGAGCTTGCCCCAATTGTCGTTCATCATCCGGCCGAACATCTTGGGGAACCAGAAGTAGATCGCCCCGAAAACGCCCATGGCCGTGCCGGAAAACAGCACGTAATGAAAGTGGGCGACGATGAAGTACGTGTCGTGGATGAAGATGTCGACCGGCGTGGCGGCCATGAAGATGCCCGACAGCCCGCCGATGATGAACATCGATACGAACGACAGGGCGAACAGCATCGGCGTGGTGAACTGGATCTTCGCGCCCCAGATCGTTCCCAGCCAGTTGAACACTTTAATCGCGCTGGGCAGGGCGATGAACATCGTGGCCACCATGAACGTCATGCCCAGGATCGGGTTCATGCCGGAGACGAACATGTGGTGTCCCCAAACGATGAAGCCGAGGCCCGCGATGCCGGCGATGGCAAAGACCATCGGCTTGTAGCCGAACAGCGGCTTGCGAGCGAAGCAGGCGATGATGTCGGAAACCATTCCCATCGCCGGGAGGATCATGATGTACACGGCCGGATGGCTGTAAAACCAGAACAGGTGCTGCCACAATAGCGGGTGCCCCCCGCCGGTGGCGAGGGCCGAGTTGTTGGCGGTCCAGCCTTCAGGGATGAAGAAGCCGGTGCCGATGAGCCGGTCGGCCAATTGCATGAAGCCGGCCGCGGTGAGCACGGGCAGCGCGAAGGCCTGCAGGATGGCGGTGATGAACATGGCCCAGATGGTCATCGGCATGCGGAACATCGTCATGCCGGGGGCCCGCATTTGAATGATCGTCGTCAGATAGTTAACGGAGCCCATCATCGACGCTACGCCGACGCAAGTGAGTCCGATCAGCCACAGCGTCTGGCCGCTGAGCATGGTTAGGGAGAGCGGCGCATAGACGGTCCAACCGGACTGCCCTGCCCCGCCCTCGACAAAGAAGCTGGCGCCGAAGGCGATGAACGCCGGCCACATGAACCAGTAGCTGAGCATGTTGAGCGTCGGGAAGGCCATGTCCTCGGCGCCAATCATCAGCGGGATGAGGAAGTTGCCGAACGCCCCGGCGAGGATCGGGATGATCACCAGGAAGATCATCACGGTGGCGTGCATGGTGAACAGCATCGTGTAGGTTTCGGGGGCGATCTGGCCGCCTTGGGAGTTGAACAACAGCCGGCCGAGGATCGGCATGTCGGACCAGGGATACGCCAGTTGCCAGCGGACCGCCAGCGCCAACAGGCCGCCGATCAGAAACCACACCAGCGTGCTGAACAGAAACTGGATGCCAATGATTTTGTGGTCACGCGAAAAGACATACGTCGTCCAAAAGCTGCCGTGGTGGGCGTGCTCGTGGTCGGCGTGTGCGTGGCCGTGAGAGTCGAGGGCGATGGTACTCATATCAAGAAGGGGTCATAGGTCGGAGGTCGGGGGCATGCATCATTCTTCTGTGGCGGCGACAGTGATCGAGCGGGTTTGTTGTTCGTCCCATTTTGCTTTCAGCCAGCTTTCGAATTCGCTGCGAGGCTCGAAGGTTGCGCGGCCTTTCATTTTGTAGTGTCCCCAGCCGCACAGTTCGGCGCAGACGATGTCGAACGGGCCGTTCTCGTGGGCCTTGAACCACATGTACTGGTCCATTCCCGGGACAACGTCCTGCTTCAGCCGCAAGTTAGGCAGGAAGAAGCTGTGGAGCACGTCCTTGCTCTTGATCACGAGCAGGACTTCCTCACCAGATGGAAAATGGATGTCGCCGTCGGTGCGAATGATGTCGTCAATCGTGTGGAACTCGCCGTCGGTGCCCGGATAGCGGACGTCCCAATTGAATTGGCGGCCGGTGATTTCCGCCGTAATGGGGACATTAGGCCGTCGCATCTTGGCGTCGGCCCAGGCGTTCATCTGGTAGATGGCGATGAACAACAGCGTCACGGCCGGCAGGATCGTCCAGACCACTTCCAGCGTGTGGCTGCCGTGGGAGAATTTCACCGGCTCGGGATTGACCCGGGCATCGTACTTCCAGGCGAAATAGAACAGCGCCACCTCGGTGGCGACGAAGATGATCCCGGTCAGCCAGAGGATGAAGTAGAACAACTGATCGATCACCCGACCATGCTCGGAGATGTCCTTGGGAAACCAGATGTTGTAGTACGGCGCGACGACAAACGTCAGCACGCCGAACACCGGCACCGTCAGGAACACTAGGGCCCAAAAGCGATTCACGACGTATCTCCGCTGATGGGTGAGTAAGTGAGTAGTTGAGTAAATGAGTAGGTAATCGCTATCCACCTACTCACTTACTCACCGACTCACCTACTCACCTCTTTAATTCACCGCATCCACGTTCACGGGCCGGCGCTGCGGGCGGCTGGCCGGCTCGAACGGCAGCGACTGAACGTAGTCGACAATCTGCCAAATTTCTTGTTCGGTTAAGGTGGCTGGGGCTCCGGGCGCGGCGGGGCCGCCGCCAGGCATCGGCGTGCCCGCGATGCCGGAGGAAATCCGCCAAAACAAATCGATCGATCGGCGTCCGCCGCGATACGTGTCGTCCCGCAGATTCCGCGGAATTGCGGTCCGCGGCGTCAGCATGTGGGCGACCAAATCGAGTCGCTCGCCGTACTCCCGCTTGTCCTGCGCCAGCGATGCTTCGGCCGCCGCTAGGTCGTCACCCGTCAAGCTAGAGATTTCCTGTTTCCTGGCCGCCATCGCCTCGACCATGGCATTGGTTTCGAGAATGAACTTCTGGTTCGCATCGCTCCAGCTGTCGTAGGCCGTCTGCTGGCCGTCGCCGAGCGCAGTTGGGCCGTGGCACTGCATGCAGTTGCCCTTGGTGGCGCTGTAGAACAGCTCGCGTCCGGCGGCGACCGAAGCCGCCACTTGATCGGGCGTGCGGTCGGCAGGAGGCGTCGCGTCCACAGACGGCACGATCACGTTTTCGGGCGCCGCCTTCCAGGCATCGACGATTTCGGTGAGCTGGGCAGTGATCACTTCGCGATCCTTGACAGGGTCCAGAGTCGCCCCTTCCTCCAGCTCCTGCGAGACGTAAGTCACCAGGGCCGTTTCCATCTGGCCGCGCATGCTCAGATACTTCACGTACTCGACGAGCGCATTGACCTCGTCCGGCGGATACAACACGAAGGCGGGCATGGCCGTGCCGGGAACGCCTTCGTTGACGATCCGCCGGAGATCGTCTTCCGTGGGTTCGGCCGGCAGGTACGTGCTCTTGAATTTGAAGATGCCGGGGCGATAGTCGCGCGGATACGGATTGAGGATCGAGGCGGTGGGGCCGTGGCCGTCGCCGTTGATGCCGTGGCAATGCGCACAATGGCGGCGGTATAGGCCCCGCTTCTCTCCGGGCCGATTCCCCCACACGGGCCCGGCCGCCATCGACAGCTGGCGCTCATCAAGGCCGGTTTCAGGCAGCGCGAACGGCTCGTCCGGCGTGCCGAACATCGCATCCAGCGTGTCGGCGATGGCCTGCTGGTTCTCGGCCGAAATCCGGCCGGCGACCATCTTGGTCATGTCGAGACGGAACGGCGGCGGACTGCTCTCCGCGCAGCCGACGAGGGCGAGTGTGGCCAGAACGGCGAATGATAGCAGGAGAGATGAAGTTGGTATTCGGCGCATGATCGAATTCGCGTGCGACCGGTCAAAGTAGCAGGCACACTCCGTGTGCCGTTGCATTGGGCGGGTACGAGCTGACATTGCTTTCTACTAACGCTGTTACGGCACACGGAGTGTGCCTACTACGATTCATCCTTTGAACGCGGAGGCGGGGACTTTGATCTCGCCCAGGTCGAGCGTCTGGCCCTCGGGAATGGTCAACGTGAAGCGGCCCTGCTTGGTCCATTTCAGGGCCTTCGCTTCCGGTGTGTTCACAAACAGGCCGCTGGGGTTGGTCGAATGTTCGTGCCAGACTTGAATCTCGATCGGCTCCCCGGCCGGGACGTTGGCGATTTCAAACGTGCCGTCGGCGGCGGTCGCCGCAAAATACTTGTCCTTCCGCGGCAGCATGTAGGCGATCATCCAGGGATGGATGCTGCAAGTCACCTGGGCCGGAGTGGCCTCTTCTTTCTGCGGCTTGAAGGCTACCGTCTGGCCGGCCGGGATCGTTTGGTTGAATCTCATCTTGCCGCCGATATTCGTGTTGTGGCCGGTATGATCGCTGTTCTTGATGTCGACCGTTTCGCCGACGGCCACGGGCAGCACGTGCGAGAGGAACACACATTCTTTCTGGTCGAACACGACTTCGCCGGCAGACGGCTGGGCCGATTCGTGCACGCGCGACGCCGAGCGCAGATACACGGCGATGTTCTTGATGCCCTTCGTGCTACCGTCCACCATAAGATACTGCTGCTTGGGCGGAACGCCCCTATCCGTGCAGATTTCCGTCTCTTTAGTCACGTTGTAGGGCGGCATGGGCGGCGGATCGCCGTCGTACACAAAGCGGCCCTTGATGGTGGCCCAACCGGTGCCGGTTGCGGCGACGGCCTGCTCGCCGCCGCCGGCCGCTTCGCTCGACGTGAACGCCTTGCGAATCTCGTCGGCGGCGCGGGCGTTGGCCACGGGCCCCTGTAGCTCTGACGAGCCGCAGCCGGAGAACGCCATCGCAGCCAGGGCCACGGCGCAGGCATTCGCATTGCGCAACAAATGGTTGGTGAAGGAAAATTTCATCGGTTCAATAAACTGGCTGGAACTTTAATCGTGCCAAGATCGAGTGTCTTGCCCGGTTCGATGGTTAGGGAGGCTTGGCCGCGGTTGCTGGTCGTTCCGGTACTCAGCTTTACACCCTTCAGGTAACCAGTCTCGTGCCAGAACTGGAACGTTTGCTTGCCGGCGGGGACGTTCTTGATTTCAAACGCGCCGTCGTCGCCGGAGACGGCCATGTAGGGGTGATCCTGAATCAACAGGTAGCCCTGCATAAACGGATGGATGCCGCAGCTCACCGGCGTGGGCAGCGGAAAGGCCTTGTCAATGGTCTTGGTCCTTTCCTCGCCCGCGCCGATCGTTTCGTTGAACAGCTCCGTTCTCGTGTTGTGACCGACGGGATCGGTATTCTTGATCAACAGCGGCTGGCCGGTTCGGACTGCCGTCACGCGCGGGTGAAACGAGCAGAAGTGGTTGTCGAGCACGGAAGGGTCTTTCATAGCGTCGGAAAAGTCCGGATGGACTTCGACCTTGGTCCCGCGACGGACGAACAAATAGACGACGGCATTGGCCAGCGCATTGTCCTTGCCGATGAGCACCCTGCCGTTTTTCGGCATTTTTTCTTTGCAGAACTCGTCCTTATCGATGACCAACGGCGTCAATTGGGGCGGCGGCCCGTCGGCGACGAAGCGGCCCTTGATCGAACCCCAATCGGCGGCCGTGGCTAGCGGCGCCGCGGCGATCGTGGCGACGATCAGCAGCAGTCGCAGGGAATACATGGATGCATTGCTCATGTGGTGGGTCTCGTGCGTGTGCGATTCGGCCTGTCGGCCGACGCTAACCAACTTTCATTGCGCGGCGGATTGGTTGTTTCGTGGTTCGTCGGGCGGCGGGGTTTCCGCGCGACCGGCTGCCGGCGCCGCGGCCGGTTCCTTGACCAAGCCCTTCACCGACGTCCGCCGCCGGGCGTATTCGTCGAAGTTCATCAGCAAGTCGACGACGCCGTCGAGTTGCTGGGTGCTGGTGCCTGGAAACAATCGTTGGTCCACGCCGCCGAAATTTGGCGGCGTCGGCGCGTACGTAATGTTGGTCGGCATGGGCGTGTACGGCAAGATGCGCAGCGGCCGGGCGATCCAACGCCGCACATAGTCCGTACGCAGGCGCCGGTAAACGTCGTCCATTTTCGGTCCCAGCGATCTGGGGGAGCCCTTGGCCTCGTAATCGCCGAGCGCGTGGCATTTCACGCAATAATTCCCGTCGGTGAAGATTTTCATGGCGTCATCGAGCAAGGCCGGATGGGTTGCTTCGGCTTGCGCCAAGTAGCCGTCACGGCGACGCTCGTTGTATTCGTATGGGAATTCGGCGTTCGACATGGCCGCAAAATAATTGACCAGCTTCGCAGCCTCATCGCTCGACATATGGAAGTTGGGCATGCGCAGGACCACCGCGGGCCGGATCGCGGACGGGTCCATCAGGAAATCGTGCAGCCATTCGGTTTGCACTTTCTCGCCTTCATCGTGCAGCGGGGGCGGCAGCCAGCCCCAGGCCTCGGCCGCAACGACGGACGGGTTGACCTTCCTTTCCTCCGCGATCACGCGCGGATAGAGATACTTGGCCAGGTCGCCGCCGAGTCCCGGAAATGCCTGCCCGTCGGCCGGTACGGCGGCGTCGCGGCGGGCCTTGATCAGCAAATTCTGGTCGCCGACCGTCCACGAGTTTCCGGCCACAACCGCGTTCCTGTAAAGTTGAAACTGAACATAGGGCTGCGACTCGCGGTCGTCGGGCTCGATGGGAACTTCGTCCTGGTCAACGAGCAGCGGGGCCCCGGTGGCATCGCTGCGAATCGGCATGCCATGCACGGTGGCGCGGAGCAGTCCGCGATCGTCGGTTCTTAGCGAGGCCTGAATCTCTTCCGTCGTGGGCTTCGGCTCCAGGAACGGAAACGGAACGCTGCTGGATGTGGATGGCTCGAACCAATCGGGCGCGAACGCGATGTCCCACCGTTCCATGTCGAGAATATGGCAGCCGGCGCAGTTGAATTTGTCCAGCACGTGTCGGCCCTGGACGATCGCGTTCTGGCGCGGCGTCGGCTTGTAAATGTAACGCTCGGCGGGCGCTTCGTTGGTGAGGCCCAACACGAATGTCATCACGGCTTCGCGCTGTTCATCGTTGAACGGGAACTGGGGCATGCGGAGCCGCTCGTCGTAACGCTTGTTGCGCGTGGCCTGGTAATCGAAGGAGCGTGGCATCCGCAACTTCTGCCATAGGAAGCCAGTCCGCTGGTGTGAGAACAACGATTGCAGGAAGAAGCCGACGCTCGGATCCGGATGATTGAGCGGATCCAGGTGGGCGTGCTCGGCATCGTGGCCTGCCGCCAGCGGAGTGTCTTCCTCGGTCTCTGATATCTCTTCGCCTTCCAGCTCGGCGGCGTGCTCGGGATGCGTGTCGGCAAGTGGGCCTTGGCCGTCGATGCCGTGTGAGTTGAGGAACGTCTCGATGTTCTCGAACGCCAATTGGGCCGGGTCCTTGCGACCCCAGCCGACCAGCGGCGTGCCGATCGGCTTGGCGTTTTCGTAACCCGGAATGTCGTGGCAGCCGAAGCAGCCGTAGCGGCTGAGCGACCGGCGGGCGATGTATTTGAGCTGCTGCTGCGTGCGATTGGCCGTCGTCATCACGCCCTGGAGCAGCTCACGCTCGTCGACCTTTACGGTACCGGCGAGATGGGCCGGAATTCCGTTGTGGGCGTATTGCTCCGCCAACCGCTTGGACGCGAACGACGGCGTGAGCCAGATCGCGGTCAGCTCCTCGAGCGCCTGCGCCTCGGCCGCGGACAGTTCGCGGCTAGGCACGTTTTCGGGCTGCCAATCGGCTGGCACGCCCAGGAGGAACGTCGCGATGTCGGCGGCCGGGTCGGTTACTTTGCCCGTCGGATTGCCGGCCGGGTCCTTTTCCTGAATCGGATCAAGGAACAGGTTGGGCATCACGGTCCGCGCGTGGTAACTGTTGGGCGCCTTGAGCCAACTGTAGAGCCAGCGCTGGCCCTTGCCCGTGTTGAACTTGGCGCTGACCCGCGACAGGTCCGGCCCCTGAGTCGAGGCAATGCCCGGGAAGTCCTTGTGCGCATGGCAAGCTAGGCAGCCGCGCGACTCGAACAGCCACTTGCCACGGTCGGCCGACGGCGATTCAGTGATGCCCTGCGGCGGCTCGATGTATGCGTAGGGTTGGCTGTTGGCGAGCAGGAACTCGGAGAGAGCACGGACTTCAATGGCCTCGAAACGCTCGGTGTAGGCGCGATCGGTAATCCGTTGCTCGTTGCCGGCGGCGTCGAGGATCGTGAATTCCGCCTGCTCCGCGTCATCACCCAAATGATCAAAGTGCCCGAAGAATTGCGGCATTCGAGTGGTGGGGCGGAAGTCGGCCGGGCGGCGAATCCAGTCGAACACCCAATTGAAGTCGACCTTGGAATCCAAATGGCGGAGACTTGGGCCGACCTTGCGCAGGCGGCCGGGGGTCTCCACGTCCTTGAGGCCGTCGGACAGGGCGTGCGTGGCGGGAGTCAAGCGGGGTTGCTGCGGAGCAGCGGGTTCGGTAGAACCCCCAGCAGAGCCGGGGGCTGTCGGCGCTGCGGTGCGAGCGGCGGCTGCCAGGGCGGCGTCGGCGCGAATCGACTGGGCCAATCGATTGCGAGCGGCTGAATCGTCCGGATGGGCGACCACGGTCTGGGCCCAAGCCCGCTCGTCACCATTCAAGCCCTGGTCCGTGAGAACCTGTGCGGCCACTTCGCCGAAGTTGGGCTCCGTGCGCAGGTCGGGGCCGGTCCGCTTGGTCGGGCCGTCGAACCCGTTGATCTCGTGGCAGCCATAGCAGCCGAACTCGCGAACCAGTTGATAGCCGTGGACCAGTTTCGGCGCGGGCGGCTCGGGGAAGCGTTCGCTCGGCTCGAGCTCGACTACCTCGTGATGACACTTCAAGCAGTTGCTTTCGATGAACCGCTCGGGCGTCATCGGGAAGATCCAGTGGTGGTTGTCGAACCAACCCAGATTCGGATCGCGCGACCAGGCGATGGCTTGCTGCGGCGTGTTGGGCGTGTGCGAGGCCCACTTGAATTCGGTGGCGCTCCCCTGCCCGTCGTGGCAGATGGTGCAGCCCATGTCGCCCTTCTTGTGCGGGCTGTTCGGACCGACAAATAGGTCGAGCCGCGGGTGCGACGTGTAGGGTTGATCGAGTCCGCGACGAATGCCGAGCGTCACCGGCTTGCCCCACGTCACCAGCTCCATCAAGTGGTGCTCCACCTCTTCGCGCTGGTAGACGCTGCCGCCGTTGATCTCCTGAATCACATCGCCCATCTCCAGGCCGGCCTTGGCGGCCAGGCTTTCGGGAAACACGGCCTGAATCGTCACGTCCTTGCCGGTCGGGTTCGGGACTTGCGGCGAGTCGGCCAGCATGATGCCGTAGGCCGACATCAGCGTCGCGGGCACTTCGGTGCCGTCTTCGGCCGTTGTTGCGGCGGGCTGGACCTCGGGCGTTTGCAGCTCGACGATGCGATCGCGCTGGTCGCGGGGGATCGCGGGATAGGCTGGCTCCGTGGCAGAGCCGGGTGCCGTCTTGTCGATCACCCGGTGGCAATTAATACAACGGTCGTAGCGGGCGACGTAGCTGAAGTTGTAGTTGATCTTCATGTCCGGCAACCAGATTTGGTCGAGCTTGATGTTGCCGGTGTATAGCGCGTCGAGCACTGGGCCGCGGTTGATCCACTCGCCAGCCGTCGACGTATATTGGCCCAGGTTTTCGTGGAGCCGCTTGAGTTCGGTGTCGATCGTGGCGATTTCTTTCTCCAAGTCGAGCTCTTTTTTGAAATATTTGACCGACGCTTTGGCGTTCGCATCGCGGCGAATGTCTTTGACGACCGTTTCGAGGGCGATGCGATAGGTCTTGGCGGCGGCAACGTCGGCCTCCAGTTGGGCGATTCGCGCCGCGAGCTCGCTAATTTTCGCGTCCACGGCTGTGGTCGACCGGCCTTCGCCGACTGCGATGCCGCGGGCGCTGACGGCGGCCGTCTGATCGGCGGCGACGAACTTCTTGGTCGTCACCAACTCGTCTTCACGCCGCTGGGCTTCGCGGACAATTTCGTTCATCGCGTCGAGCACGTCGGTGCGCGCTTCGGCCGCCTCTTCGCTGCCCTCCTGCGTATCGGCGAGCCGCTTGGCGGCCGAGTCGAGTTCGGTAAAGTCGCCGGGGGTCGCTTTGACATCCGGTTTGGCCAACCGCTGGTCCTCTTCGCGCACCAACTGCTCAAAGCGGTTGACGAGCGTTTCATCGATCTTGTTGCTCTGGGCGGCGTGCAATGCGGCATTCAGCGTGTCCCGCTTCGATTGCGATGTTATCTCAGCCTGGGCCAATTGGGCCTGGATCGTCCATGCTTCGCGGGACCGGTCGGCCAGCTGCCACTTGCGCCATTCGCGGTTGTGGTCCTTGGCCAGCATCCAGATGGTGCCCAGCAACATCACGAGCGCGGAAATGCCGAAGATGACGTGCATCCGCAGTTGGTCGCGCCAAGTTTTTTCAGTTGCGGGCATGGGCTCTTTAGCGTCGGCGGCAACGCCGACTCTTTTACGTCCAGGCGTCCATTACTGGCCGCGTCAAAAATTCAAAAAATATTCCGGCACCGCAATCAAGTATTTCAAGTTAAACGACCAGCGGAGCACCATCTTGATCGGCAGCGCCGCCATGAACAGCAACAGGTTGGCCAGCACCATATAACGGATGAAGCCCATCCGCTGGTAAAAACTGCGCAATAGTGTCACCGCCAGGATCGGCGGCAGGACGATGAAGTAACCCAGCACCAGGATGGTGCCGGGCAGCTCGCGCGTGAACAGGATGTAGACGAACTGAGCGAACGACGGAATCCAGCTCACCAGACCATTGGGCACCCAGCTCGGCACCCAATAGATGATCCACTCGAGATTGGGCACGGCCGGCAGGCTGCGGCCAAGCCACCATTGCCACACATATTCCGACAGGTTGACGTTGTTGAGGGCCTCGACTTTGTGCGCGTCCCAATGCTCGTAGGGGCCGAAGAAGTTCCAGTTCGGACCGCGCAGCAGCGTGCCCAGAACAATCAGCGTCACCCACAGTTCGAGGAAACCGAGTTGGAAGATGATGTAAGCGAAACGGCGTTCCTTGATCGTGTAATAGCCGTTGCCGCCCTTATTGAAGTCGATGTAAGGAATCGCCATCAGCCCCACGATAATGAGACTGGGCAGCACGACGCCGGCCATCCACGGATCGTAGTAGACCAGCATCTCTTGCAGACCGAGGACGTACCACGGCGCCTTGGACGGGTTGGGCGCCTTGGCGCTCGAGGCGGGCTGCTCCAGAGGCGCATTCAGATAGACCGACCAGACCACCAGCAAGAAGGTGGCCACGATCATGCAGATCAGCTCGGTGTAGACCAAGTCTGGCCAGACGAGGACCTTCTCGTCGCGGGTCTTTTCTTCGGGCGGTTCTCCCCTGGCCAATCGGTCGTCGTTGAGGACGGCCTTGCGCATGCCGAGCCAGGTGAAGAAGCCTACCGAGAGGATCAGCATCGAGATGGGGACATTGTCCGCCTTGGTCATGATCTGCCGGAAGTTCCAGTCGGTCATGGCCCAGCCGAAGGCGAGCAGACTGATATTGAATATGGTCCAGGCGACCGGCGGCTCGGTAAAGAAGCGGCGGAAGTAGAGGAACAGCACGAAGCCGACGACCGACAGGCCGGTATAGAGGATCGGCCCCATCTGCCCGCTATAGAGACCCATGAGCCAGGTAGTGAAGTTCTTGAACCCCGCAGGCAGCACTGCCCCCACGGGCACCAGGATGACCGCATGAAGCAAGAACAAGCCAGCGAAAACGGCACCGAGCAAGAGCTCGCGCTGGCTCTGGTCACGCCGCCGATAAAAATGGAAAGCGGCATAGCCGACGTTGAGCAGGACCATGATCAGGTAGAAGACGGCCAGCCCTGCCTTGACGCCGCCCGACAATCCCTCGGCTCCGTGCATGTTGACGACCTTAAGAATCAGGGACTAACCGCAGAGACAACTCCGTTACCCTCGTTCCCACGCTCTGCGTGGTAACGGCAGCGTAGACGCTCTGCGTCGTGGCCGACGTCCCCCGAGCTTCGCTCCGCGTGAGTCCGCGACGCAGAGCGTCCACAGGAAAGTTCCCACGCGGAGCGTGGGAACCAGAACACATGTATCAAAGCGCACCGCTGATGCCGCCGTCCTTGCGGACGCGCCAGAAGTGGACGGCAATCAGCACGGCAATGCCCAGTGGCAACCCGACACAGTGGAGCACGTAGAACCGCAGCAGCGCGCCTTCGCCGACGAACGTCCCGCCCAGCAGCGCGAACCGCGCATCGTCGGCCGCGTGAATCAGCTTGACGTCTCCCAGCGCCAGCAGCGCCGCGCCCGGCCCCTCGTGTCCGAGGAACGGTGTCGCGCGCGCCATGTTCGAGCCGACCGTGATGGCCCAGATCGCCAGCTGGTCCCACGGCAGCAGATAGCCGGTGAACGACAGGAGCAGCGTCAGCACCAGCATGATGACGCCGATGCTCCAGTTGAACTCGCGCGGTGGCTTGTACGACCCCGTCATGAACACCCGAAACATGTGGAGCCACACCGTGATGACCATGGCGTGGGCGCCCCACCGGTGCATCTCGCGCATGATCCCCAGGGGCACGTGCTCGCGAAGCCCGACGATGTCGCTGTAGGCGTATTCGAGCGTCGGCCGGTAGTAGAACATCAGCAGGAGGCCGGTCAACGTCAGCGACAGGAACAGAAAGAAGCTCATCCCGCCCATGCACCACGTGTAGCGCAGCTTCACGCCCGACTTCCGGATCCGAACCGGGTGCAGGTGCAGGAAGATGTTCGACAACATCACCAGCACGCGGGTCCGATCGGTCGTCGGCTTGTCGTGCCGGAAGATCGACTTCCAGACCTGCGTGTCGGTCAGCCAATTCCAGAGTCGCGTGCCGGCGCTTTCTTTGGGGGCAACAGTTTTTGTTTCAGCCATATGTCTTGGTCGGGACCGTCATATGTCTTGGGCCGACACGTGGGTCGGCCCCTAC
>JBIOWO010000278.1:0-4053 GCA_044868555.1 Lacipirellulaceae bacterium
ACGACGTCACCCACAACATTCGCACCATTCGCGCGATCCCGCTCACGCTCCACGAGCACAAAAAATACGCCATCCCGCGCGTCCTCGAAGTCCGCGGCGAAATCTACATGCCCACGGCCGAGTTCGATCGCATGAACAAAGTCGTCGTCGCAGCCGGCGAAGAACCGTTCGCCAACCCCCGCAACGCCACGGCCGGCACGCTCAAACAGCTCGACCCGCGCATCGTCGCTGGGCGCCGCCTGAACATCTGCGCCCACGGCCGCGGAGAAATCACCGGCGATCCATTCGACACCCACAGCGAATTCCTTGCCGCCCTCGCGGCCTGGGGCATCCCGGTCAATCCACTTACCAAGCAGTGCGACACGATCGACGCCGCCTGGCAATTCATCGAAGACGTCGCCGCGAAGCGCACGGCGCTCCCCTACCTCATCGACGGCGTCGTCGTCCGCGTCGACCGCATCGACCTGCAGGAACAACTCGGCTACACCAGCAAATTCCCCCGCTGGTGTATCGCCTACAAGTATGCCGCCGAACAGGCGATCACCAAACTCATCGGAGTCGACTGGCAAGTCGGCAAGTCGGGCAAGCTCACACCGCGAGCCAACATGGAGCCCGTCTTTGTCGCCGGCACCACGGTGCAGCATGCCTCGCTTCACAACCTGGGCGAGGTCCGCCGCAAGGACATCCGCATCGGCGACACGGTCGTCATCGAAAAGGCGGGCGAGATCATCCCGCAAGTCGTCCGCGTCGTCACCGACAAGCGGCCCCCCGACGTCCGCCCCATGGCGCCGCCCAAGAAATGCCCCAACTGCGGCGGCGAAATCGAAATCGAATACGACCAGCGCCGCGTCCACGAAATCGAGTCGCACGAAGCCCGAGTCGAGCGCGAAAAAGCCCGGGCCGTGAAAGAGGATCGCAAGCCGGAAAAAATCCCCGCCCCCGAGCCGCTCGGCGAGTTCGACGAATCGGGCCGGTACTGCATCAACCCCGAGTGCCCGGCCCAATTCCGCGAACGCATCATCCACTTTGCCCACCGCGGCCAGATGGACATTGAAGGCATGGGCGAAAAAGTCGTTCACCAACTCGCCGATGCCGAGTTACTTACCTCCTTCGGCGACATCTACACGCTGCACAAGCGCCGCAATGCCGTGCTCGAGCTCGAACGTATGGGCGAAAAGAAAGCCGACAACCTGTTCGCCGGCATCGAAGAATCGAAATCCCGCGGCTTGGCCCGCGTCCTCGCCGGCCTCGGCATCCATCACATCGGCTCCACCGCCGCCCGCATCGTCAGCGAACACTTCGGCTCGATCGACGCGCTCGTCGCCGCACCGCTCGATCAGATCGCCACGCTCAAAACCGACGGCGCCTTGGCCGGCATCGGCACCGAAATCGCCGGTTCGCTCCACATCTTTCTCCACAGCCGCGAAGGCCAGCGCGTGATCAAGGAGCTCAAGGACGCCGGCGTCAAGCTCGAAGTCGAACGCTCCACCGCCACAGGCTCCGCCGGCACAGCGCTCGCCGGCAAAACGCTCGTCGTCACCGGCACGCTCCAAAAATACAAACGCGAAGAGATCGAGGCGATCATCGCCCAACACGGCGGTCACGCCGCCTCGAGCGTCTCTAAAAACACCGATTACGTCGTCGCCGGCGAAAAAGCCGGCAGCAAGCTCGACAAGGCCCGGCAACTCGGCATAAGAATTCTCACCGAGTCCGACTTCGAAAAACTAATCGGCTCCTAGCCGCTTGCGGCTTAGCGCCATGCCGAGCTATCGCCGGCACACAAAATGCACAAGAATTGCCCTCAGAAAGCAAACCCTAAGGAACGAAACATGTCCCGCCACCTCACCCTAATCCTCGCCGCCGCCCTCACCTCAAATCTCAACACTACGGCCCGGTCGCAATTTGCCCCATCCGGTCAAGCCGGAGCCGATACCTATAACTCCGCCGGAGCCAACACCTATTCCACCGCCGGCACTGCAGGTCAGGCCGGCACCGCTATTCCACCACAAGGACAATTCTTCCCCAGCGGTCAACCGGCCTTCACCCCACCCATCGCCGGCGGCGCGGCCACTCTTCGCTTCAACCAGACTTTCGGCACCACCACCTTCGGCGCCTATCCCACCAACGTCTTCATCAGCCCGACGCCCTGGTTCAGCACGCCCGCCGTCCGCCAACAATTGCAGCTCAACGCGATCCAGTACCATCACCTCTACAGCGCCTACGTCGACGCTTACACCCGCTACAACCAGGCCGTCGCCGCGATTCCCGCCAGCATGGCGATCGCCGAACGCGCCGGCCAACTGCAGGCGCTGCAGGAAGTATTCAACACCGAGTTCAACGGCACGCTCGACGCGACCGTCGCCAATCCCGAAATCCGGCAGAACTTCAACACGCTCAGCGTGCAGTACCAGAATCGCGCCCCGGCGAGCCTCCCCGCCGCGCAGCAGGCCTTGAGCCTCACGCCCGAGCAACATCGCCGCCTCAGCCTGATGGCCCATCAATGGAACCAGCTCGCCGCCCAGTTGCGCGAGCGCGCGGCCGCCGCTGAAGACGCCGTCACCGCCGACGAAGTCAACAACCTGAATTCGGAGGCCCAAGAGCAAATCGAAACGACCCTCACGCCACAACAGCAAATCATCTGGCCGCAACTCGTCGGCCAATACTACGATCTCGACGCCCCCGCCAAACCGGCCGAAGCCCAGCGATCCGCCCCGCAAGCCGACGGCCAACCGGCCGCACCGCAACCCGCTGCGCCGGACCAGTAATAGCCTGCGCAATTACTGACCACGTCGAAGTAACTCGGTCGAGGGATGCGCCGGGGGGTGGCGTTTTTGCGCCGCAACCCGAATTTTGCCCGGCTCGCGCACGTTGCGCACAAACTCGCTCGCTCGCACCCCCCGTCAATTAACTCTGCGGACGGATGGTTTCCAGAATGCGCCTTTGGTCGCGCACCGCGCACTAAACAAAACTTCGCCGACAAAATGCTTGACACGCAACCGGCGAAGCGTAGACTCAGCGCAATCTCTGTACCGGCCGGTGCGTCAACATTTCCAAAGGAGGTGTCTCATGAACGCACGTTGTGGGGCAATTGCTCTTGCGCTCACTGCATTGATGATGGTTGTCTGTGGCCCCGCGTGGGCCGACCCGCTGCCAGGCGAAGTTCTCAAGTTCCGGCAGTTGCCGTTAAACAACGGCGCGTTACCCGCTCTGTTTCCACCTGTCACCGCGCCGCCTATCGGTGCGCCCTACTACGGGCACGACGAGTTGAGCACCGCCTTCCGGACCAGTCCGGGCATCCCCTGGACAGGCACGTACATGGCCGACGATTTTGCCGACCGCTTCAACTCACCGGTCGTGCACGTTCGTTGGTGGGGTTCGTATCTCCATGACGATCATGGCGACCCGATGAACCCGGGCGTGAAACAGTTCCTCATATCATTTGAAAATGATGTGGCGGCCGGTGCTCCCAACAATCCTGTTCCGTGGAGCCATCCCGGTGAAGTGAAATTCAACCAAATCGTCAACCGCGCCGCAGCCTTGGCGCCCGGATCTGGCACATTTACGGAGAAGCTGCTTCCGACACCAATTATGGACGGCACACCGCCGATGCTCCCGTCCGAAGCACTTTACGAATACAACGCCGAGCTGCACCTGGGCAAAGAATTCAAGCAAGAACGCGATACCGTGTATTGGCTGAAGATCGTGGCCTTAGTCGATGTGCAACGCGATGGACAGATCCAATGGGGTTGGCACAACCGCGATTGGTCGATTCCCAATCCGCTCGCATCCGTACCGCCCCCACCACCGCCGGGCGTAACACCGGGCGAACACATCATCGGCACTGTTACCGATCCCATCAAAGGTTTCACGTCGCCCGTGTGGCATTTTCAGGACGATGCCGTAACAGGTCCGATTACTGTCTTCCCCAATCCAGACATGCCCATCATGCCCAACGTCAGCCAGCAGTCATGGACTCCCACGAATTACGTCTTTCCGTGGGATGGCCCGGACATCTTCCAGACCCAGCAGTTCTCGAAGGACCTCGCCTTCGAG
>JBIOWO010000279.1:0-2516 GCA_044868555.1 Lacipirellulaceae bacterium
GCGATTCCCCGCGAATTGCCAGCAAAGACACAACGTAAATACTGCCGAAGGCCAACAAGCGATGTCAAGACTGTCGGTGCTTAACAAGAATCGCTCTGCCCCGCGATTTTATTCCCGAACTAGAAGCGAAGTGGCGGACAATGATAGACGCCGAGACGTGTGAGTTCGCGTATTCATAAATTGGTTCGTTAGGTCGCTCCGCCGAGCACGCGGTTACCGCCGCGGGTGAATTAAGTATGGTTGGATTCGCGGGACAAAGTCAAGTATTTGGGCGAAAAATGCGCATTTTCGTCGCACTTTGGCCGGCCACTGGGCGCACCATGACGACGAATAGAACGAGCCAGTTCATCGGCGGTTCCCATGAGCACTATTTTGTGGCGGCCAACTCGGCCAACTGGGGCAAGTCGGCTTCCGTGACGCAGATCCGCCGGATGGCGGTGGCCCGGCCGGTGGCGGGATCGGCGTCGATGATCGTGCCGCAAATTCGCAGGTCGCCGGTGGCCACTTCGAATTCGGTGGGCCGGCCGGTGAGCGTGGTTTCCATCACGCGGTCGATCCGGCGTCCGATGATGCTTTCAAACGGGCCGGTCATGCCGACGTCGCACTGAAACGCCGTGCCGCCAGGCAGGATGCACTCGTCGGCCGTGGGCACATGCGTGTGGGTGCCGAGCACTGCAGTTACGCGGCCGTCCAGGTAGCGCCCCATGACTTGCATGTCGCTGGTCGCCTCAGCGTGAAAGTCGATGAGTCGGACGCGCACGTCGCCGGGCATATCGGCCAGGACGCGATCGGCCGCCAGCCAGGGACTATCCACCGGCTGCATGAACAGTCGGCCAAGCAAGCAGGCGATCGCCACCGGCGTGCCGTCGCCCGCTTGCACGACGGCCCAATTGCGTCCCACCGATTCAGGCGGCAGGTTGGCTGGCTTGACGATGTTCGATTCGTTTTCGAGCGTCGAATAGATCTCTTTGCGTCGATAGACGTGGTCGCCGAGCGTGAATCCCTGGATTCCGCCCCGCACGAGCTCGCGGTAGATGGCCGGCGTCAGGCCCGAGCCGCCGGCGGCGTTTTCCGCGTTGGCCAGCACCAGGTGGAGCCGCTCGCGAACAACCAAACCGGGCACGGCGCGGCAGACGATCTCGCGCCCCGGTTTGCCAACGATGTCGCCAATGAAGAGGATTCGCACGAGTGATAGTTGTCCGTTGTCCGTGGTCCGTGGTCAGTGGTCAGTTTCCGAGGTTCGATCAACGGACAATGGACAACGGACAAATTACTTCGCCGTTTCCGTGAAGCGACTTTCTCGAATCATCGTGACCTTGATTTCGCCCGGATAAGTCAATTGTTCCTCGAAGGCCTTGGCGATGTCGCGGCAGATTTTGGCCGCCGACTCGTCGGTCGTCTCGCGGGTGCTGGCGATGACGCGGACCTCGCGGCCGGCCTGGATGGCGAAGGCCTGCTCGACGCCCGGGAACCCGACGGCAATCGTTTCCAGTTCCTGCATTCGTTTGATGTAGCGGTCGAGCGTCTCGCGGCGGGCGCCGGGCCGCGAGGCACTGCATGCATCGGCCGCCGCGACCAACACAGTGTATGGCATATCGACGCGGATGTCGTCGTGGTGGCCCAGCGCGGCGTGGACCACCTCGGGCCCTTCGCCGTAGCGCTTCAGGATATCGGCGCCGATCTGCGGATGCCCACCTTCTGTGTCGTGGTCGGCCGCCTTGCCGATGTCGTGCAGCAGGCCGGCCCGACGGGCCAGCGTGCCGTCCATCCCCATTTCCTCGGCGATCATGCTGGCTACGAACGACACCTCGATCGAATGCCGCAGCACGTTTTGACTGTAGCTCGTGCGGTAATGCAGGCGGCCGAGCAGATTCACGACCCGTTCGTGGAGACCGCGGATTTGCGTCTCCTGCACTGCTTCCTCGCCGGCTTTGCGGATTTGCTGTTCCACCTCCTTTTGAGTTTCCGCTACCAGCTCTTCGATCCGCGTGGGATGGATGCGGCCGTCGGCGATCAACTTGTTCAGCGCGCTCCGGGCCACTTCGCGGCGGACCGGATCGTACGCGCTGACGATCACCACGCCCGGCGTGTCGTCGATGATCACGTCGACGCCGGTGGCCTTTTCGAAGGCGCGGATGTTGCGCCCCTCGCGGCCGATGATCCGGCCTTTCATTTCATCATTGGGAATGTCGACGGTGCTGGTCGTGGCCTCGGCCGTGTGGGACGCGGCGAACCGTTGCAGCGAAGTGATCAGCATTTCCTTGGCCTTCACGTCGACGACGGCTGCCAGCTCTTTCTCTTGCTTGAGGATGAGGGCGCCTTGTTCGTGGGACAGTTCCAGATTGAGCCGCTCCAATAGTTGCCGCCGGGCCTCGTCGACGCTCATCCCGCTGATTTTGTGCAGCGTCTGCCGCTGGATGTCGAGCAGGTCGTCCAGCTCGTGCTGGCGGCGATTCGCATCGTCCAACTTTTCGCTCAGTTTGCGCTGATTGTTCTCGACCATCTTCTCCTGTTTT
>JBIOWO010000280.1:0-7597 GCA_044868555.1 Lacipirellulaceae bacterium
TACATCGTGGTGACGGCCGGCATGGTGTCGACCACGTGGGTGCAGTTCATCAAGGGGTCGCTGTTGGTGGTGTTCAGCACGGTGCTGACGGTGTTGATTCTGGCGCGCGGATTTCAGGCGACAACGAGCCCCATCGAGCCGCAATCGGTCGTGAAGCGGGCCGACGGCACGGTATTGGTGAACGGGCGGCCGCCGGGCACGGGGCCGAATGGCGCCAAGCTTGCGCCGGGCGGTTTTGTCAGCCGGTTGCCGGGCGGCGTGGCGGAAACCGGCCCACTTGGCCCGCTCGAGTTCTTCAGCACGCTGGAGCAAAGCGAAGTGGTGCTCACAACGAGCCAGACCACGCGCGCAGCGGATGGCTCGACGGTCACCACCTACACGCCGAAGCCAACGCCAGGCGGGCAAGTGTTGCAACCGGGCGTGAGTCCGACGTTCAAGGGCATTCGCAGTGAGAAGCTGCTGGACAAATTGAACTTTTTGTCGCTGATGCTGGCGCTGTTCTGCGGCACGGCATCGCTGCCGCACATTCTGATTCGTTACTACACGGTGAAGGACGAGGCGGCCGCACGGAAGAGTACGATCGTCGGCATCGCGTGCATCGGATTCTTTTACGTGTTGACGCTGTACATGGGGCTGGGGGCGATGACGAGCGGCGCGCTCGACGTGACGGACAGCAACATGGCGGCCCCGCTCTTGGCACGCAGCTTCAGCGAGCTGCTGTTCGCCGTCATCTCGGCGATCGCGTTCACGACGGTGCTGGGGACCGTGAGCGGGCTCATCTTGGCCTCGGCCGGGGCTGTGACGCACGATTTGTTGGAGAGCATTGGCACGGTGCAACTGAGCGACCACGAACGGGTTCGCGTCGCCAAGATGGCGTCGGTCGTCGTGGGCGTTGTGGCGATCGCGCTCGGCATCCTGTTCAAGGAGTTGAACGTGAGCTACCTGGTGGGCTGGGCGTTCAGCGTGGCGGCCAGTGCCAATCTGCCGGCGCTGGTGATGCTGCTGTTCTGGCGGCGGACGACGCGGCAGGGCGTAATCGCGGCCGTGATCATCGGCATGATCAGCTCACTGGCGTGGATCCTGCTCAGCGGCGAGACATTCGAGAAGGTCTACGGGCTCCCGCCCGATCAGGCCCTCATGCCGTTCAGCCAACCCGGCATTGTGACGATTCCGCTGGGATTCTTGACGCTGGTGATGGTGTCGTTGATGACGGGGCGGGGAGATCGCTAAAACGGTTGTCAAAACTGTGCGACTGACGCTTCGCTACTGTCTCTTGTCATGAATTCGCTGGGGTGAGAGAATGGAATGGATGGACGAATTGAATTCGCCATGTTGAGATAGACCCCAGCGATGAGCCTGCCCGCGCCACCCAAGGTTAAGAAGTTGTCACCGACGAAGCAGCGTCGGCTGGATCAGCTTCTGGAACAGCATGCCGAGGGTAGGATCACTTCGAAATACAAGGCGACGTTGGAGTCGTTGGTGGCCGAGGCCGAAACGTTGATGGTTGCCAATGCACAGCGACTGGCGGACTTTGCCCGGCAACAGTCATCGCAAATTCCGGGGGGGGCTATTCCCGTTACGGTTTGGGTGAATCCGGCGTTGACGGAAAAATAGACGATGGCACGGATAGAAGCCTATCGTCAGTTCGTCGAGAGTCGAGCCGGTGGTGCATGCGAGTATTGTCGACTCGTGCAAGATGCAACGGGCGTTACTTTTCATATCGAGCATGTGATCCCCCGAGTACTTGGCGGCAGCACTACACTCAGCAATCTGGCGCTGAGTTGACCTGGCTGCAATCTGTCGAAATCGAGCCGGTTGCAAGGACTGGATGCGGGCGGCGTGCGGCGACAGTTGTTCAATCCGCGCGCCTACGAGCCATGGCTGCTCGGCTGGCACTTACATTTTGCCTTGGACCACGAAACGGGACGCATCGTCGCGCGCTCTCCAATTGGCGACGCGACGATTGAAGCACTGCGGATGAACGATCGCCAGAGAACATTTGCGCGAAAGTTGCAGATTGTCGCAGGACTTATCGCTTAGAAGGAATTGCGCACACAACTCAGCATCAACGCGCCACACAGGGTTGTCGCCAACAACCCTGTTGTGGGCTCCGGAATGGTACTGGCGGGCCAGTCCAAAGCGGCAGCCGCGCCGGCCTTGACAGGCGGAAAGTCGATGCGCGACATGTAAGTGCGGGCCGCCTGGAAGATTACCGCGCACGATTGACGGCCACGGCAGGACGGCGGACGAGAAGGTCGGCGCCGCTCGGCTGAGCTCGCGACAGGCTGGTGCGGGTGGCGTTTTCGCGCTGGGCGTAGCGGTCGGCGGCGCGGTAGCAGAGCTGCACCAGTTCGTTGCGCGTCGGCTCGTCGATCGATGGCAGCCGCGTCGAGAGGCGCTGCATGCCTTGCGGATTCTTTTCCGCCGTGCGCGAGAAGTTGCTGATGAACGAAAGCGTTTCGATGAAGTTCTGGTCGGCCGTTTTGTTGAGCCACGGCTGCACGGTTTTGGCGATCAGCTCGAAGCCCATCTGCTGAACGTGGACGAACGAATCGACGCGGACCGTGATGTACCGGCGGCCGTTGGTTTCCTGCATGGCACTGGAGCGGAGCACGAGGACCGATTGGGCCTTGAGCGTCGTGACGAACGGCTTGCCGTCGTAGGAACCGTCGGCGTAGACGACGGCCAGGACTTGGGCGTCTGGCGTGACACTGGTGTGCAGATAGCGGACGTTGCCGGTGGTGCCGGCGCCGTCGGTGCCGCGGTAGGTGCCGTCGGGTAACCTGTCGAGCGTGATGCGGCTGATGCCCATCAACTGCCAGACGTCGATGACGACTTCCGGATGTCCGATGAGAAAAGCGAACATGGCCGGGTCGCAGTCGATGACGCGCGTGGGCAGCCGGCGGTAGATGCTGGTGTTCTGAATGACCTCCTGGGCACGGCGGCGATCGTCGGGCGCGATCGAGCGCCAGGGGATCGCGCGGATAGCTTCGTCGCGCGCAGCGCGGCTGGAGGTGGCTTCGCCTTCGGGCGCGGCGAGCAGATCGCTGGTGCCGAGCGCGAGGGAGCCAAATGCAAGACACAGGAATAGGGTCCGCATGCACTGCGCGCTGCAAGCAGGCGCGGCGAATCGGCCCGTGCTGGCGCAGGCGCCCCCACTTTGCTCGACCAAGATCATCCAATCCCCCCTTGCCCGACGCGATTGGCAGCCGCAAAGGGGACAGTCCCATTTTTCCTGGGGAAAAATTGGGACAGTCCCCTGCTAGCGAGCCGTTAAGCTTTGTCGGTCAGATAGATATTTCGGTCGGAGGGCGGAGTGACCGATAGAAAAACCGGTGCGGACGACGCCAATAACCGATTCGACCTGATCGCGCGCGCCGATGTTGATTGCAGCCAACTTCGGCAAGCTCAGCCGAACGGAGTGCCCTTGCTCTGCCGCGGGATCAGGCGTGAGAATTCGGCCCCAATCGCCTCCGCGCTGCGCACACCCCGGTGGAGCCTCGCGTGCCTGTGGAACGCAAGCGTCGTCATCTTTCTCTTGCCTGGTCGCTCCCGGTCGTGGTGGCGATCATGTTCCTCGCCGTCGTCAAGCTGGCCGCGTGGCAGCGGGCCGACGTGATCAAGGAGCTCGACAAGCGAGTTTCCCACGGCTCGACGGACGAAGCGACCGACGCGGTACGGAATCTGGCGACGATCCCGCGGCCGCCACTGGCGCTGTTGGTAAAGGCGGCTGTTTCACCGAATTTGGACGTGGCGCGGGAAGCGCAGCAGGCAATCGACGAGTACCTGAAGTTCTGCCAGCGCGAAGCGAAGGCCGGGCGGAACACGAAACTGGTGGCCCGCCAATTGGCCGTGCTGGCCGAAGCGCTGGCCATCGAGCGGCACTTGTTCTCGGTGGTGGACTACCCGTGGCTAGAAAGCACGGCGCGGAAGGTGCTGCGGCTGGCGAATCGGATTCCTTCGAAAACGGCGCCGCTGGTGGCGGCGCGGTGCGATGAAATTCTGGCGGCGGTGTCGGCCGGCTCGTCGGCAGCGAAAGCGCATTCGCCCGGAACCGTGATGAACAGTGCGTCGCTGCTTGGCACCGTCGCCGTGCCGGCGGGCATCGACGCACGACAAGTGTTCGGCGGCGCGACGGGTTTCTCGGACACGGGACAGGACGAGCGGTTGGCCGCGCTGGCGGCACGTTCCTGGAGTGATTCGCCGACGGCGATCCTCGGCGCGACGACGCCGTCGTTCCCGATCACGCTGCAAACGCCAGGTCTGGGCGCATCGCCGCTGAGCGTGGAGATTGGCGACGACGGGGCCGGCCTGCTGCCGGATGGACCGAGCGGCTCGCCCTGGCGAGCGCAATGGACGCATCCGATACTCCGCTCGTTGCCGGCCGGGCCGCTCAACGCCGCGCCCAGTTCTCGCGACGCATTCGATGCGGGCGCACAGGATTCGTCGGCGGTGAGGGGCGGCGAATCGTGGCACTTCGGTGCGGCCGACGAGCGGTTCGACGACGTGGACTCGCGTAAGCTGCTCGCACGTTGGCTGGCGGCCGAGGGTTCGGACGTGTATCCGCTGGAACAGGAATTGATGGAGCGCGGATTCGGACGGTTGTCGCCGCGGCTAGCACGGCAGCTCGTTTCCGACCGGGTCGAGGATCGGTTGCGGCTGGTGGATGATGTGCTCACGGACCCGAGCATCGACGCGCGGCCGTGGCTGTTGCTGTTGGCCGATGATGCGGACGGCGACGTGCGGCTGGTGGCGGTGACGATCATGGCCACGTCGCGCGATCCGGAGCTGATCGAGAAGGCCTGGCAGGTGGCGATTCGCGACCGCGACCCGCGAATTGCCGGGCTGGCCGAGCGGCTGCGCGAGCGGCGTGGTGGTGGAAGCGCGGAGCTGGACCGCCCTTCGACAAGCTCAGGACCTATCGGCAAGCGTCGCCGCTAAGCCGCAAGCGGTGTGAGGTTAGCGGACCAGGTTCTGATCGAGCGGCGTGACGCGGCCGGCCGTGACGTGGGCGCGTTTGAACTCGGGGATGAAGCCGCGGTTGCCGGCGATGCCGATGCGGTGTCCGACGAACGGCTGCAGATTGAGGTCGGGCGTCGACGAGACGAAGGTCACGACCTGCCCGCGCTGATCGACGAGCGCGAACTGCGGCGCGCCGGGCCGCTTCGAGACGACCGGGCGGAGCACGCCGACCGCATCGTACTGACCGCCGGCTGTTTCGGGAATCGGCGTGATGGGGGCGGCCGCGGATGGAGTCGGCTTTGAAGCGCTGGTGATCTGCTGATGCCGGCGCTGGATGGCGGCGAAGCGGTCGACCTTTTCCAAGGTGGTTTTCACGGCGTCACGCTCGGCGACGGTTTGCGCCTGCGCGAGTAGCTGCTCGGCCTCCTTTTGGAGCGGCTCGATTTGCCAGGTGGCGGGCGGCTCGGAGACTGTCCTTGAAAGTCGCAGCTCAACGTCGGTTAACTGACGCGATAAGTCGTCGGCCACGGCGATGCTCGGCGGTGCGGGTGTGACGGCCGGTGTCGTTGTCGGCGGCGGCGCACTCACGGTCGGCGGCGCGGCAGCAGGAGGCGGCGTAGCGTTCGTCGCGGGAGCGGGCGACGATGGCGGCGGTGTGGTGGCGAGCGGCGGGGGGATCGGAGCGGCGCGCCAATCGTTGGCGGGCGCTTCTTCGCTCGCGGCGACGGTCACAATCGGGCGCTCGACTGTCGGCTGCCGTTCGGCCCCGAGCTCACGGCCGAGGGGCGGTTCGGTTTCGGGCACGTCTTTCGGCGGTGTCGATTCGACCGCTGACTCACTCTCGGCACGTGGCAGTTGCGGGGCACCATCGGCCCGGCGGAGGCAACTTACGTGAATCCAGCGAAACTCGCCGGCGGGCGGGGCGATCTTGTACCACTTCTGCCCGCCTTCGTCGGCCTCCTCCAGCACCTGCACGACTTCGCCTTTCTTGAGCCGCACTTGCACGGCGTTTCGCTGGCGGCTGAGCCGGCTGCCGATTCGCGAGGCCACGTCGGGCTTGTCGATCTCGGCGAGCGAGTCGTCGAGCAGATGCACGTGCGGTCCGAAGACCCAGCTGAAACTTCCCTCGGTGGGGCGGATCGCGCACCAACTGTTGTGCCGATGGCGATAGACTTCGACGGTCTCGCCCTCGGCGAGCGTATCGGTGATGTAGAACTCGTCGCCGGGGCCGCTGCGGACGGGCGCGCCCGGCACCGCGATGCGGGCTTCGTAGGGGAACGATTGGGCGTGCGCCGCGGTGGCGGCGAACAGTGCGACCGAGGTGAGCAGAAGGGCTGTCGTGGTCGACAAATGGCGGCGCATTCTTATTTCTCCCGACTGACGATCCTGCAAGCCGGACCGGCTGGGGCTTCTAGCCAAATGGACCGGTGGTAGCAAGGTCATTTGGCGTGGTGGCGTTGCTGGTTCGGCGAGGATGGTGTTGATAGGATGGAGATTGATGTGCTAGCTGGACGGGTGAGTAGGTGAGTACGTGAGTAGGTAGCGATAGCAGTCGCTTCGCGCTCACCGCCACATACTCACCTACTCACCTACTCACTTACTCACCTACTCACCTACTCACTTTCTTTCCCCATGCAACTGACACGCCTGGGACCTTATGAGATCGGCAAGCCGCTCGGCAAGGGCGGCATGGGGTCGGTGTACGAGGCGCGGAATATCGATACGGGCGAGCGCGTGGCGGTGAAGGCGCTGACGCCCCACCTCGCGATGGCCGAGGGGTTTCGCGAACGGTTCGAGGCGGAGATCGAATCGCTCAAGGCGCTGCGGCATGAGGGGATAGTTCGGCTGTACGGTTATGGCGAACAAGACGGCGTGCTGTTTTATTCGATGGAGCTGGTCGACGGCACGAGCCTGGATGATGAACTGAAGGCCGGGCGGCGATTCAATTGGCGGGAGGTGACGAACATCGCCATCCAGTTGTCGCTGGCGCTGAAGCACGCGCACGACCACGGGATCGTACACCGCGACATCAAGCCGGCCAACATTCTGCTGTACGATGAAGATAAGGTGAAGCTGGCCGACTTCGGGATCGCGCGGCTGTTTGGAACGAATCAATTGACGACGGCCGGCGGCGTGCTGGGGACGGCCGACTACATGTCGCCCGAGCAGGCGGACGGCCGGCCGGTGACGGCGCGGTGCGATCAATACAGCCTGGGCGGCGTGATGTACGCGCTGCTGGCGGGGCGGCCGCCGTTTCGGGCGACGAGTCTGCCGCAGATGTTGCAGTTGCAGCGGTTCGCCAAGCCGGAGCCGGTGCGGGCGTTCGCGCCGGATACGCCGGAGCAACTCGAACGGGTCATCGCCCAACTCTTAGCCAAGGAACCGGCCGAGCGGTTTCCGAACATGCAGGTGCTGGCGCGGCACTTGCAGGCGATGGCGATGGCACTGTCGCGGCCGATGGCGGATGACTTTGCGCTGGTGGGCGATAATCCGGGCTCGGACCGGTTGGATGCGGATTGGAATCATTCAATCTCGATCGAGGTGACTCAGGCGGAAGCGGATGTGAAGCCGCGCGGACGCACTGCGCCGTCGGCGCCGACGGAGGGGAATGGTGCGGCCGGTGTCGTTTCGCCTG
>JBIOWO010000281.1:0-11955 GCA_044868555.1 Lacipirellulaceae bacterium
CCTTGCGGCGCTCGTACTTGCCCTGGCTCGCGGGCCCGACCATCGCCATCTTCGCGTCCTGCGCGGTGAACGAGGCGGTCGAGACCTGCCCGCCCGTGTTCGAGTACACCTGCGTGTCGAGCACGAAGCATTTGACCGGCATCCCCGAGGCCAATAGCCGCGAGAGCGACTGGAACCCAATGTCAAAAATCGCGCCGTCGCCGCCGATGCACCACAGCGGCCGGTCTTGCCAGCCCAATTGGTCCCACCGCGCGCGGACTCCCATCGCGTCGGCCGGGGCGTTCTCGAACAGCGAATTGGTCCACGGCACCAGGTACGGGTTGTAGGGATACGTCGACGTATAGACCGTGTTGCAGCCCGTGGCCGCCACGATGCCCCATTGGTCGCCGTACTTGGCCCCGGTGGCCGCGCACATCATCCGCAGCGCCGTTCCCTCGCCGCAGCCGGCGCACGAGCCGGCCCCGCCCACGTACACGTGCGTCTCTTCCTTGAGCATCATGTCGATGAGCAGGTTCTCGTTGATGTACCGGTTGTCCGACGGTCCGACGTTCTTGAAATGCCGGTGCGTCTTGCGGATGCTCTCCATCAACGGCTCGGTCTTGGGGATCATCTTCAGCGCCAGGTCGTCGCACACGGTCACGCATTCGGCGCAGCCCTTGCACTTCGACGGGTCGATGATGATCGCGAACCGCCCGCCCGGCAGGCCTTTCTTCTGCGGGCCTTCGTAATACTTCCGCGTCTTCGACCACTGGGCCTCAAACACCTTGCGATCTTCTTCGTTCGCAATCCCGGCCAGCTTCGCTTCGAGATCGGGCTCGGAAATCACCTTGCCGAGGATCGCCGTGTCCGGGCACTCGGTAACGCAATCCATGCAGCCGGTGCAGTTCTCGCGGATGTACTCCGGAATCTCCGGCGCCACGTAGCTGAAATCGCGCAGTGCCGCCGTCCCGGCCGGAATCAGCGAACGGGCCACCGCCAGATCGGCCGGCAGCTCCTTCTCGCCCCGTCCCTCCTCATAATCGCGGATCACGCGATCGTTAAAATCGCGCACGTCCAGCACCGGCAGCTTGATCTCCAGGTACGGCCGATCCACCAGCGTGCCGTAGCAATTGTTGTTGTGAGGATCGCGTTCATTCGCCTCGTTCATCGAACGAGGAAGATCAGCGGTTGCCATGTGTGTACCTTTGTCAGTTGTCCGTGGTCCATCGTCCATGGCGAGGTGACCGTGTCTTAAACCACGGACCACGGACCACGGACTACGGACAGTTTCCTCACGCCTTCCCATTCCCCGAAAGAATCACGTCCTGTGGTATCTCCTGCATCTCGCTGTAACCGCGCTTCACGCAATTGAGATTGTCCTGCACCACTTGATCGCCCCGCTTGCCAAAATACTTTCGCAGCGCCTTCTCCACGCCCTCGTACACGGCCTCGTCGGTCATGTTGCTCGCCTCGGAGAACGGCGTGAGCTTCAAGAACGCGCCCAACAGCACGATGCCCTGCATCCGCATCTGCAAATCGGCCTCCGAAGCCACCTCGCGCGCAATCTGCACCATGTCGATGAAAAACACCCGCAAGTGCTTTTCGTGAATCGTGTTCTTGTCCCGCTGCGGAATCCGCTGCCACACGTCCACGGGGTTCGTGTACGTGCTCTGCATGAAAATCGCCCCGCCTTCGACGACGCCCTCCAGCGGATTGCCGCTGAACAGGGCCGTCGTGTCGTTCAGCACGACCAGGTTGACGAATTCCAATTCGCTGTGCGAATAAATGTGCGAGTCCGCGATCGTCAGGTAATACGTCGTCGGCAAACCCTTCTTCTCCGATCCATACTTCGGATAGGCCTGCACGTCCTTGCCAAATACCTGCCCGCCGATGGTGGCGATGACCTTGTTCGTCGTCACCGAGCCGAACCCGCCGATCGAGTGGCCGCGCATCGAGAACGCGCCCGCCGGCCGGAGATCGGGATCCTCTTTCATCGTCAGCGCGGTGCTGTGCTTGATGCCGACGCTGAAGAAATCCTGACCGTCGTGGATCATGTTCTCGAAAATGGCGAAGATGTCGCCCGGCCGCACGTCGCGACTGCCCAGGCCGGCCGCCCCGTGATAAATTTTCGGCACGCGGCTAATCTTCTCCTGCCCATTCTGACCCGTGACCGCGTCGCAAAACGCCGCCTTGATCTCCCGCGTCAAATGGTTGCCGGTCGTGGAGAGCGGATCGTCCATCCGCTCGATCACCGTAAACGCCTTGCAGTGCTTCAAAGCATCGACGATGTAAGTCGCCGGGAACGGCCGGAAGCAATAAACGTTCAAGCAACCCGCCTTGATCCCCTTTTCCTTGCGCAGCCAATCCACCGTCGTCTGGGCCGTTTCCATGTAGCAGCCCATGCCCACCAGGATGTATTCCGCGTCGGTGCAGCGGTACGGGCTGACGAAGCTGTATTCGCGGCCCGTCTTGCGATAAAACTCCTCGAACGCGTCCTGCAGCGCCGGCTCGCACTGGTCGTAGTACCAACGCTGGGCGATCTTGCCCTTCATGTACGAATCCTGATTCTGCACTACGCCCGACATCATCGGGTTGGCTGGGTCCATCAGGTTCATGAGCTTGGTCTTGGGATCGCCGACAAACTCGCGCATCAACTCGGGCTCGATCAGCCGCACGCTCTCCACCGTGTGCGTCGTCAGGAACCCGTCCTGCACGTTCATGAACGGTGTGGACGAGGCCTCGGCCGCCCGCCGCGAAATGAGACACAGGTCGCCCGCCTCCTGGGCATTGCGGGCAAACAGAATTCCCCACCCGCAATCGGCCACGCTCATCACGTCGTCGTGCCCGGCGTGCACGTTGAGCCCCTGGCTCGTGAGCGCCCGGGCGCCGATGTTGAATACGGCGGGGAGCCGCTTGCCGGCGATCGTGTACAGCACTTCTTTCATCAGCACCAGGCCCTGGCCCGATGTGAAGTTGGTCACCCGCCCGCCAGATGCCGCAAAGCCCTCGCAGAACGACGCCGACGAATGTTCGCTTTCGGGCTCGACGAACACCAACTGGTCGCCCCACAGATTGGGCACGCCGTTGACGACCGCCTGGTTGAACCCGCCGCCCATCGTCGTGGAGCTGGTGATCGGAAACGCCCCGCACCCCTGCGAGATGTGCGTCTCCACCCACACCACGGCTTCCGCCCCGTCGCAAGTGGTCGGGATCCCAGGATATTGGAACTTCTGGATGCTCGGCTCGACGAGCGGAATATCGGTTGTCCGGTCAATTGATTGCGTAGCCATCGCCATCCCTCTTAAAAACGCCGTTTAGCCGCGACGCACAGCGGAGCGCCTGTTCGAGCAGCCAATGATCGAGGAGAACTGCCTAGGACTGGCTACTCTAAATCCCGTCAATGGGAATTATAGACACCGCCAATATCCTATACAATTTTAGAACAACTGCCAACAATGAGTCCGCTTCGATCCGGTGCCAAAACCCTAACCCATTACGCAACCACCGGATGCGCATTTAGCGGCGTCGCTTGCGACGCGCGTGCCATGGTCAAATCCGTCGCCGACCTCTGCCAGGAACAACAAATCAACGTCGTCCAGCTCGCCCAGCGCAGCGGACTGGATGACGGCCGCGTGACCGCCATCGCACTCGGCCGCTGGACTCCCAGCCCGTCCGAACGCCAAAAAATCGCCGCCGTCTTCGGCGTCACGATCGAAGAAATCGCCTGGGGCCACAAAACGCCGATTCAACACCTATACGGTCACGGGCCGGGATAGCAACGAGCGGCGAGCAACGAGCGACGAGAATGCCATTTAGCGGCGTCGCTTGCGACGCGCTGCTCTCACCTACTCACCTACTCACCCATTCACCCTCTCACTAAACTACCGCGAGCGGTGGACTCACCCTTCACCTCCCAGGAGCAAAACCATGGCAACCGGTCTCATGTCCCTCTGGCTACCAATTCTCCTCTCCGGCGTCGCCCTGTTCTTCGCCAGTTGGGCCGCCTGGATGCTCCTGCCGCATCACAAGCCTGAGTGGAAAGGCCTTCCGGACGAAAACGCCGTCATGGGCTCGCTCCGCAGCTCGAACGTACCGCCAGGCCAATACATGTTCCCCTACTCCTGCAAGCCCGAGGATTGGAAGAGCGAAGAATTTCAGCGCCGCCGCGAGGCGGGACCGGTCGGCACGCTGACCGTTTGGAAATCCGCGCCCAACATGGGCGTCAACATGCTCTGCACGTTTTTGTTCTTCACGATCGCCAACTTCGTGATCGCCTACCTGGCCGGTATGGTGCTCTCTCCCGGCACCGACTTCATGATGGTCTTTCGCTTCGTCGGCACCGCCGGTGTCCTCACCTACGGCACGGCCAACATCCTCAACGGCATCTGGTTCGGCCGAAAAATGATGGCCGACATCGCCGACGGCATCGCCTACGGCCTGATCACCGGCCTTGTGTTCGCCGCTCTCTGGCCGGGCTGAAAAGACAGGGAGAGGGGGAGATAAGGAGACAAGGAGAAACGACTTCGCATTCTAGCTCTCCTTTTCTCCCCCTCTCCTTGTCTCCTTGTCTTCTCTCAAACTGTGAAATGCCTGACTTAGAAACCGTCGCCCAGTGGCTTGCCTCTTCGCGAAAAGCCGTCGCACTCACGGGCGCCGGAATCAGCACCGAAAGCGGTATCCCCGATTTCCGCTCGGCGGGCGGCGTGTGGGCCAAATATCGCACGGTGTTCTTTGATGAATTCATGGAGAGCGCCGACGGCCGTTACGAATACTGGCGACAAAAGTGCGAGCTGCATCGTGAGTTCGCCCTGGCCCAACCAAACGCCGGCCACCGCGTGCTCGCCGAATGGGAAGCGGCCGGCCGCATTCGCGGCGTCATCACCCAGAACATCGACGGCCTGCACCAGTTGGCCGGCAATCGCCGCGTGCTCGAACTGCACGGCACGGCCCGCCAGGCCGCCTGCCTCGATTGCCGCGAACGCTTCGACATCGAGCCCTTCATCACGCAATTCCGCGAAACCAACGCCGTGCCCGATTGCCCCGCGTGCGGCGGCCGGCTCAAGCACGCCACGATCTCCTTCGGCCAGATGCTGCCGCCCGACGTGCTGATGGAAGCGACCCGCTGGTCGCGCGACGCCGACCTTCTGCTCGCGATCGGATCATCCCTGGTCGTGACGCCGGCGGCCGACCTCCCGCGCGTCGCCAATGAACGCGGCGCACGCTTCGTGATCATCAACCGCGACCCAACACCGCTCGACCCCCTCGCCGACGCCAATCTCCGCGGTTCCACCGGCACAATGCTCACCGCAATCGCCAACGTAGTAGGCACACTCCGTGTGCCGTAACAGAGCGGGAACACGCCTCATGAACTCGTATCACAGCGCCTTTCCAGTTGTGTGTCGGTCCGGCTGGACCGCGCTCGCGCTGCCATTGGTCGTCGTGTTCGCGGCACCAGCCAACTGGCCCAATTGGGCGTTCATGTGGGTCTTAGCCTTCGCCATTTACCTGGCGTGCAAAATCCTCACTTGGAGTGCCGCATCCATTAACGGAGTACCACTCGGGCGTCAGCTCGCCTACCTCGCCGCCTGGCCTGGCCTCGACGCGGCAGCCTTCCTTCGCTCCGACCCGTCGCACACACCGCCACGGCCGACCGCACGCGAATGGACGGCTGCGGTCCTCAAAACGCTCCTCGGCATTCTGATCTTCTGGACCGCTCACCGTTGGACGGACCGAACCAATCAAATCGTGCTCGGCTGGGCCGGCATGATCGGATTCGTCCTGCTCCTCCACTTCGGCCTGTTCCACATTTTGAGCTGCGCCTGGCGGTCAGCCCGAATCGATGCTCGCCCGCTCATGGACGCGCCGCTCCGGTCGACGAGCGTGACGGAATTCTGGGGCCGCCGCTGGAACACGGCCTTCCGCGACTTCACGCATCAATTCCTGTTTCGCCCGCTGTGCCGCGCGACGAGCCCCACCGCAGCGCTCGTCGCCGTCTTCTTCGTCAGCGGGCTGGTCCACGACGCGGTCATTTCGCTCCCGACCGGCGGCGGCTACGGCGGCCCAACCTGCTTTTTCCTCTTGCAGGCCGTGGCCATCCTCTCCGAAAAATCACGTCCTGGCCGCGCACTCGGGCTCGGCCGCGGCGTGCGCGGCTGGCTGTTCACTGCGATCGCCCTATTGGCCCCGGCGCGGCTTCTGTTCCACGATCGATTCGTCACCGCCGTGGTGCTCCCCTTCATGACGGCCCTCGGCGCAGCCTGATCGCCGCCAACACCAGGAGACTTACGCCATGCGAGACGTCCTGCCCAGCCTGATCTTCGCCGCCGGCATCGGCCAGCTCGGAGTGCTGGTCGCGTCGGCCCTCGTGCCGATCCGCCTGAAATGGCGTGACACGTTCCAGAGCCTGCCCCGCCTGCACCGACAACTATATTGGGTCTACGGCGGCTATACCGTTGTGTCGATCATCGCTTTCGGCCTCATCTCGCTCACTAACTCCCACGAGCTGGCCGGCGGCAGCCGTTTGGCGCGCAGCATCTGCGCTTACCTCGCCGTTTTCTGGGGCATCCGGCTGTCCCTGCAAGCCGTGCTCGACGTGAAAGAGTACCTGGTGGCCTGGTGGCTGACCGCCGGCGAGTACGTTCTCACGCTGCTGTTCCTGTTCTTCACGGCCGTTTTCGCCACCGCAGCCATCGCGCCATAATGGCGCCACCGCTCGTCCGATCGCCGCCAACAAAAAAAGCCGGGCAATCACTTGCCCGGCTTGTCGAGTTTGAGAGTCAGGTCAGACGTCAAACCGTCGCCCGACCTACCCACTTGCGAATCCACACGGCGCCGGCGGACAACAATCCGACAAGTCCCACGGCGGCAAACGCGCCTGCTTCCGGCACCGCCGCCAAGGGAACACTGAATTGAAAGGCTTGAATACCTTGATTCGTCGCCATCGCATAGAGCGTGGTGACAAGGTCCGGTCCCGAAACACTGCTTCCGCCCCAAACGATTTGGCCCAATCCAGCGGCATTGGTCAAACTTGTTCCATTCGGAACGGTGCTGCCCGTTGCCACCAGCACAGGTGTAAGCGGAGTTGTCATATCATAGATTCTTACAATCGGTCCAAAACTGCTACTCGACGTCCCGGTGGTTACGAGATCAAGTACAGCCAGGTAAGGGACACCTTGAATGTTAATGTAATCAATCGGTTGCTGCGCGGTTGCAAAAGTCGGGCCAGCCGCGGAATTGCCGCCCACCGACGAACCCAATGTGTACGTCGTCTCTTTCAAGGCAACTTGATCCTGCCCGCGCCCCCAGACGTCATTCACTGTGCCAGCGAAAGTGATCCCTCGATTGAATGTCTGGTTGGTAATCGCCGTAGGTGAAAACGATGATACTGCAGTCGCTGTGGCTGTTGCATCGATGATCACATAACCACCGGATGGCACTGTACCGCCACCTTGATTACCTAACGCGATGCGAGTGTTCGCGCCCGATCCATCGACATCCATGGTGTCGCCGACTCGCGGCGTTCCCGGCATGCCGGCCACATTCCCGTTAAAAAATAGCGTCGGGGCAGCAGCCCCTTCACTCGCCCACTTGTAAATCTTTAGTCCCGGGCTCGACGTGCCGACGTTTGACACGGCGTTGTCCACGTAGATCGCCCCATCGTCGGCCGCGCCGACTTTCACCATCGTGATCAAACCGCCCGTAACAGTACCTGTGCCCGAATTGGCAAGTACGCCAATATCAGCGCCCGTCGTACCGCTTAGAATGCGAACACCTTGTCCCGACGTCGAGCGGCTGGCAATGTAGATATTTCCAGTAACCGGATTGTAGCCAATGCCACGCTCAAGGCTTGTTGTCTTCAGAAAGTTATATTGTCCGCTTGTCGCAGTCCCTGCCAAGTCGCCGGTGACAACTTCGTTCGGCGCCCGCCAGCCGTCGGTGCCGCCGAACGACGTGAGCGGAGTAAGAAGCGCCGCGAAGCACTGCGAGTTGAAAATCAATGCGACTGCGAATGCAAGTAACGCCTTTTGCATGACCACTTCGCCCCTAACGGCTGATGTTTGACTCAAAATCTCGACGGCCAGACCGCAGTTTGTGGAATTCGGGTCTCCAGCTTGCAATATAATCGCACCCGACATGCGGTCAACGATAAACGGAAAAAACCGCGCGATTTCTTCTCCGCTTTGCGCACGCACCGCGCGCCACTGCGCAATCTTCTCCATCGCGACCAAAAGTCTGCGCACAACAGGGCAACCATTACGCGAATCATAGAATCTCGATCCGTTGGCAAGAATGCGAACGACAACGCCGCGCGAATGTAGTAGGCACACTCCATGTGCCGTAACCGAAACGGTAAACGGCTGATCGAGCGTTTTGCAATGGCGGCGCGATTCATTCCTCGGCAACGGCACACAAATTGTGCCTGCTACGTCAAATGTTCCGCTTCGGCCGCGGCACGCGACCTTTCCATTGCGCCGGATCGCCCGTCTTTTTCTTCTTCTTCCCCCGCCCGCCACGGCCGGTCTGCGACTTGCGGCTTAGCGAACTGCGTTCTTCAACCGCTTCCACCGGCCGACCTACCGCCTCGCGCATCTGAGAGATTCGATCCCGTATCGTCGCCGCCCGTTCAAATTCCATCGCCTCGGCCGCCGCGTACATCTCCGCCTCCAGCTCGGCAATGTATTCCTCAGTGATGTACTCGGTCTCGTCGGTCCGCCCCACCTTGGCATTCGCATCCGCATGTGCAGCCGCCTCGGCTTCGATCCCCGCGTAGATTGCCTTCTTGATCGTCTCCGGCGTGATGCCGTGATCGCGATTGTATTCCTCCTGCAACTTTCGTCGCCGCGCCGTCTCTTCGATCGTCCGCTGCATCGCCTCGGTCACCTTGTCCGCATACAGGATCACCTTAGCGTTCACATTGCGGGCCGCCCGGCCGATCGTCTGCATGAGCGACGTCTCGCTCCGCAGGAAGCCCTCCTTGTCAGCGTCCAGAATCGCCACCATCGACACCTCGGGCAAATCCAATCCCTCGCGCAGCAGATTCACCCCCACGAGCGCATCGAACCGCCCGGCCCGCAAATCGCGCAGCAGCTCCACCCGCTCGAACGCATCCAGCTCGCTGTGCAGCCATTTGCACAGCACGCCCTCGTCCGTAAAGTACGTCGCCAAATCCTCTGCCAGCCGCTTGGTGAGCGTCGTCACCAGCACCCGCTCACCCACTTTTACCCGCTCGCGAATCTGCTCCAAAAGATGCGGCACCTGCCCCCGGGCCGCGACCACTTCCACCACCGGGTCCAACAGCCCCGTCGGCCGCACCACCTGCTCGATCACTTCGCCGCCCGTCTGCTCCAATTCATACGGCCCCGGCGTCGCCGACACGTACACCACCTGGTTGATCCGCTTTTTCCATTCCTCAAACCGCAGCGGCCGGTTGTCGAGCGCACTGGGCAGCCGGAACCCGTGCTCCACCAGCGTCACCTTCCGGCTGCGATCGCCGTTGAACATTGCCCCCACCTGCGGCACCGTCGCGTGCGACTCGTCCACGATCAACAGGTAATCCTGCGGGAAGAAGTCGAACAGCGTATAGGGCGGCTCGCCCTCCTTCCGCCCGCTTAGCGGCCGGCTGTAGTTCTCGATCCCCGGGCAATATCCCATCTCCATCATCATTTCCACGTCGTACCGCGTCCGCGCGCTCAGCCGCTGCGCCTCCAGCATCTTCCCTTGCGACCGGAACAACTCCAGCCGCTCTTTCAACTCGGCCCGAATCGCATCCACCGCGTTGTGAATCCGCTCCTCCGGCAGCACGAAGTGCTTGGCCGGGTAAATAAATATCCGCTCCAGCTTGTCGATCGCTTCGCCCGACGTCGGATTGATGATCGACAGCCGCTCGATCTCATCGCCCCAAAACTCGATCCGGTAGGCAAACTCTTCATAACTCGGCCACACCTCGACCGAATCGCCCCGCACGCGAAACTTGCCGCGGGCCGGATCGGTGTCGTTCCGCTCGTACTGAATATCCACCAGTTTGGCCAGAATCGTGTCGCGGTCCAGCACGTCGCCCACCGCCAGCCCGACCATCATCGCCTTGTAATCCGCCGGCGAGCCCAACCCGTAAATGCACGACACGCTGGCCACCACGATCACATCCCGCCGGCTGACCAGCGAACTCGTCGTTGCCAGCCGCATCCGGTCGATCTCCTCGTTGATCGACGCGTCCTTCTCGATGTAGATATCCCGCTGCGGGATGTACGCCTCCGGCTGGTAGTAGTCGTAGTAACTGACAAAGTAGCTCACCGCATTCTGCGGAAAGAACTCCTTGAACTCCGAGTACAATTGCGCGGCCAGCGTTTTGTTGTGCGACAGCACCAGCGTCGGCCGCTGCACGGCCTCGATCACGTTTGCCATCGTGTACGTCTTGCCGGACCCGGTCACCCCCATCAGCACCTGCTCGCGCCGCCCACCGCGCAGTCCGTCCACCAGCTGCCGAATCGCCTCCGGCTGATCCCCCGCCGGCTCAAATGGTGCTTGAAGTTGGAAGTCCATGCTGCTCGAAAGTCTCAAGGCTTGCAGTTGGCGGTAGCGTCAGTTTAAGCGTAGACTAGCTAACAGCACGCAAGCAAGCTGAAATTGAATTGGGTGGGAGATCAAGTGTGGCATCGAAACTTGCATACAACTACACAACGGCTCGAATCTTCACGGCAATCATTTCCGCGACGCTTAGTTTGTCGGTGCATAGCTACGGTGATGAATTTCAGGGCCTTGGAGACTTGCCTGGGGGCCAGGTTGAAAGCCATGCCTTTGGTGTATCTGCCGATGGTCGGACAGTCGTCGGACATAGCTTTTCTGCGAATGGGGATAAGGAGGCATTCAAGTGGACGAAACTTGGCGGCATGCAGGGACTTGGCGACCTACAAGCGATCAGAGCGGATAGCCGTGCCAATGCAGCGTCGCGTGACGGAGCAATCATTGTGGGAAGCGGAAGGGGTGGCACGAATAAGGGCACAATGGGCAGCACGACGGCATTTTGTTGGACGAATGCAGAGGGAATGAAAGATCTCGGTTCATTGGCAGGCCGCTATTCAAGTAGTTTGGCCCACGACGTATCGTCCGACGGCGCGACGATCGTGGGATTCAGCACATCAGGCGAAGGTTCACGACAGGAAGCATTTCGCTGGACAAAGGCGACAGGTATGAAAGGCCTTGGCGGAATGTTGCCCGGTAAATTTGGCGGGAGCAATGCAAATGCCATTTCAGGCGACGCTACGACGATCGTTGGCAGTAGCGAGTCTACTCAAGGTGCATTTCGCTGGAATGAAGCGGGAGGAATGCAAAGCCTCGGAGCTGTGCCAGACGGAGGACGTTCTAGTGATGCCGTCGATGTGTCAGGCGATGGCTCCATTATCGTTGGTGTTGTGAGATATCGTGGCACCAAACAAATGGCATTCCGATGGAGTGAAAAAGATGGAATTCAGGTTTTGAATGATCTTCCCGGCGGGCATGAGAATTGCACGGCAACCGCCATTTCGGAAGATGCCTCCACGATCGTTGGAGCCGCCTACTCCGCGGTGGGTTCCGAAGCCGTTCGTTGGACGAATAGTGGCGGCGTGGAATCGATTCGCCAATTACTTGTGGATCATGGAATCGATATGACTGGATGGCGTCTATGGACAGCCACCGGCGTTTCCAGTGATGGGAACGTGATCGTCGGATACGGCATGAATCCGCAAAAGAAATGGGAGGCCTGGAGAGTTGAATTGTCAACCGATCCCAATGAAATTTACGATGCCAATCGAACGCCCAAAGCGAAATCAAAGTGAATCGAATCTCTGCGATGACTCACCCGCCACTTCCCCGGGCCCTGTAAGAAATCTTGTGTCAGCTAGCAAGAAGCGTGTAGGTATAATACCCCATTCTTGCAGAAGGAGACTGACGCATGGATTCTGTACTGCAATCGCGGGCCGAGGAGTTGGCTCAGGAATT
>JBIOWO010000282.1:0-5426 GCA_044868555.1 Lacipirellulaceae bacterium
GCGATTACGACGGCAACGGCATCGTGCAGCAAGCCGATCATGGCGTATGGCGGGCTCATTATGGCATGGCCGTTGCGCCGGGGATGCTCGGCGACGGCAACGGCGACGGTTTGGTCGACACGGCGGACTACATCGTGTGGCGCGAGAATTTGGGGACGGGAGCGGCCACGGCAACTTCGGTGACTGCGGCCACAGTTTTGCCGTCGGTTGCTGTGGTCGAAAACACTGCGCCGTCCACGGTAGAGTCACGCGATCAGGCGCTCACGGCGCTGTTCGTTCCGTTAGATTCGCCGCGCACCGTAGCAGCGCGGCTGGGGCATCGCCCTAGAGTGGACCGGAGATACTGGGGCGATGCCCCAGCCACCCAGTCTCTTCAGCAACTGCTCGTCGATCGCGTTGTGGCGGTACAGACTGCAGAGAACGGCTCGCCGCTCGAAGCCGTGCCGCGCGACCCGAGCGACGCCGACGAGCGAGATGCGGCCCGGGATGAATTGTTCGGCGATGCCGACGACGAGCTGCTGCCGGCGCTGCCTACTCTTTCGTGAACCGCCCCAGGAATCCACCGCCGTCGCGCAGCTCAATGGGGACCGAGTAGTTTCGGGTCACAATCTGCTCTTCGCGCACGACGGCACTGTCCTTTTCCATGTTGTCTCTCACGAACATTGCCTGGTAGTTGCCGTCGCCGAGGAAGGAGAGCGGCACGCTGATTTTGCCGCCTTTGCTGCCCGCCATCACGGCCAGCATCCACATATCGCCCTTGCGGCGGACGAAGATTGACAGCTCTCCGATGCGCGACTCGGGCAGCACGATTGTCTCGTCCCACACAGCCGGGATGCTTTTGATCACGTCGACCGCCGGGTTATCGAGCACGCTTTGCGGATGGGCGGCGATCGTGAGCATCGCACTGTGGAAAGTGGCAAGGCTGGCGATTTGATGGGCCCAGGAGGAGTCGGCGCGGCGGTCGTTGAAGACCATCGTCGTGTAATCGCACGGGCCGGCCAGGTACCGTGTGAACGGCAGAATCGTTTCGTGCCGGGCCCGCTCGCGCATGCTGCTCGATTCCATGCCGCGAACCGCCTCATGGATCATATCGTTGGGCCAGGTTCGCAGCCGGCCGGTCGGCTTATTGGCGCCGTGGAAGTCGATCACGCATTCGTACTCGGCTGCTTTGGCGAGGAGCGCTTCGTACTGGTCGACGCCTTCCTTCGTCTCCTGATCGATGAAGTCGATCTTCGCACCGGCCACTCCCAGGTCGTGCAGCCGCTTGAAGAATTCCTCGCGTTCCTCCGACGTCTGCAATCGATTACTGTGCCGCCAGAACAGCACGCGGACGCCCTGTTTGTTCGAGTAATCGACGAAGTCGCGGATCTCGTCATCCGACCAGCCGTAGGCGAAGCCTTCCAGAATGTGATACGTCGCGCCGACCTGGCCGCCGAGCCGCGAGAAGTCCTTCATGTGTTCGATCTGAGTCTTTTCGCCGCGCGGGGCGTAGTTGCGGTCGACGTAGTCCCACACGGCCTTGCCGGGCGTCACCCATTTCGTGTTCATCCCTTCGGGAAAGAGCTTGGCGTCGGCGGGCGGGCAGAGGCTGGGCAGCACGTCGCTGTTCACGAGCGCGTTGAGGTCGCGGCCGACGAGCACGACGCGCCAGGGCGTGGTGATCGTGCCGGCAACAGCGGCCGGCTTGCCGAGCCGCTTGGCTTCCTCGCGGCCGTAACGCAGCTCGTACGGGTAGTTGACGGGCTGGCGGTGGCCGAGGCCGACGGTCCAGCCGCGGCGGCCATCGGCTTCGAGCGCCATCCCGGCGTAGTTGGCGAGGTTGGCTTCCGTGATCGAGCCGAATCCGCCGCCGTCGGGCAAACGGAACGTCACCGGCGGCCCGGCCCACTGGCCCGGCTTCACGTCGGCCATGTCCTGTTGTTCGTAGGCGGCTTCGTAGTGGCCGTCCAGGTTGTGGAACCAGACCGTGGTACCGGCGGGCAGGACGAAGGTTGAATACTCGTCCGGCACACGGCTTGTACCGTCTTCGCCGGGAACGACGAAGCGATAGGCCAGGCCATCATTAAACGCACGGATTTCCAGCGTGTAGGCCGTCATGCTCAAGTCGCTCGTGAGCGCGATACGCACTCCATTACTGTGGTCCTTGGCCGTGCTGTGGACGCCGTGCCAGGGAAACGATTCGTTTGTCTCAAAGCGCTCGACGTTGCCCATCACGACGCCGGAGGCCAGATCGTAGCCGTCGACGATCATGCTGAGCGTGGACGGCTCGATGACGGTGGTGTCGCCCATTTTCACGGTGTAGGACAGCCGTTCGGCGTTGGGCAGCATTACGAACTCGAACTTGCCGTCGGGGCTAGTTACGCGAACTTCTTCCATCCGCACGCGTTGTGAGCGGCGCGAGTTGGAGCGGCGTTGCCGATTTCCGCCCCGCCCGCGGCGCCGGCCTGGGCGCTCTTGATCCTGTTGCTGCGCCTGCGGCTCGCCGCTTTGTGCTTGTGCCGACGGCGTGGTTTGAGCTACGCTCATGTCCGCGGCGCAGAGTGCCAGGATTAGACCAATGACAAGCACGAAAGCAGTTGTTCGATTTCGCATGATCAATTCTCGCCCGGAGATACGTGGAGCCAACCGATGCGCAGTCATCGTAACAGTCGCCATGCCAGGAATCTACAATGTCACCACAAACTTTTGGGGCACCGGTTAGCCGTATCGCTGTGAAACCACAGCGGAGTGACGTGAATTCGCAGAATGTGTCGCGATACTTTTTTGAAACCTGCGTAACGGCCCAAGGAATTCGCCGGCGCTGAACGCGGTGATCGATCTCAGCATCTGAAGTCAGCGAATCAGGAGCCGGCCGTGATTTCACACCGATGGTACATCGCGCTTTTGGTCACCGCCGCCATCGCGATCAGCTATTTGGATCGTCAGACGCTCCCCGTAGCGGTCGACGCGATTCGCCAGGACATTCCGATCTCGAACACTGAGTATTCGGATCTGCAAGTCGCGTTTCTGCTGGCGTACGCGGCGATGTACATGGGCGGCGGAAAGCTAATCGACGCACTCGGCACGCGGCGAGGCTTTTTCGTGATCATGGTGTTCTGGTCGCTGGCATGTGCTAGTCACGGCCTGGCGGCCGGATTCTGGATGCTGGCGGCGAGTCGATTCATGCTCGGTCTCGGTGAGGGGGGCGGCTTTCCCGCGGCGACCAAGGCGGTCGCCGAGTGGTTTCCGCAGAGCGAACGCTCGACCGCTATGGGGATGATCAACGCGGGCACGGCCGTGGGCGCGGTCATCGCCCCGCCCGCAATGGCGGCCATCATCGAGGTTTCCAACTGGCGGTGGGTGTTCTTCTCGGCCGGCGCGTGTGGGTTACTGTGGTCGATCTGGTGGCTATGGGAGTACTACCTACCGATCGAGCATCCGCGGCTGTCTGAAGAAGAGCGGAAGAAGCTCGAACAGACGATTGGAGTCGCGCCGCCGTCGACCGGCAGCGAGTCGTGGCTGCGGCTGCTGTCGTATCGTCAGGTTTGGGGGCTGGTAGTTGCGAAAGGCCTCAGTGATGCGGCCTGGTTCTTCTACATCGCCTGGTTGCCGAAGTATCTGTACGACGTGCGCGACTTCGACACGAAGCAGGTGGGATATTACGCTTGGATTCCCTACGCGGCGGCGGGCGTCGGAAGTCTTCTGGGCGGCTCATTCTCCAGCTTGCTGCTGCGTCGCGGATATTCTCTCAATGCGGCCCGCAAATTGGCACTGGGAGCGAGCGCTGCGCTGATGCCGTGGGTGTTTTTCGTCACGCTCAGCGAAGTTGATAAGGCGCTCTTGCTATTCAGCATCGCATTCTTCGGCCAACAATCGTGGTCGACGCTGGTCATGGTGCTGCCGGTCGATTTGTTCCCGCGCCGCGTTGTGGGATCGGTGGCGGGAATGGTAGGCTTCGGCGGGGCGATGGGGGGCGTAATCTTCAATCTCGTGGTTGGCCGCATCCTCGATGGTTACGGGCTTGAAAAGGGCTATGAAATCGTGTTCGCGCTCAGCAGCTCATTCCATGTGTTAGCGTATTTGCTGATCCTCGTCACGGTGCGCCGGGTGGAGCCGGTGCAAATGTAGTCTGTGGCCGGATCCATCATTGGAGAAACGATGCGACCAGTGGAGCCGCTTTGGGTTGCCTGCCAATTCGCAGCGTGTTCCGTAACGGCCGCCCGAGACCACGCCAGTCTACGTCCATGATGTCGCCGTCTTCGAGCCGAACCTGGGCGCCGAAGCTGAACGCCGCCGCGCCGAGAAAGTGGACGTGCGCTTGACCGGGGATGCAGTGCTCCGCGTACTTGAAGTGGTGATACTCCAAGTTGTCCAGACTGTGGGCCATGTGTGCCTCGCCGGAGGCGATCTCGTGCGACCAGACCACTTGGTTGCCGCGACGAATCGTTACTTGGCCGACAACGTTCTGAAACGTTTCGTCAATCGCCAGCTCGGGGCCGATGGCACATTGCCGTAACTTGGAGTGGGCCAGGTACAGGTAATTCTTTTTCTCCATCACATGGTCGGAGAATTCGTTGCCGGCGGCGAAGCCCAGTCGACAGGGCGTGCCGTTGGCATCGACGAGGTACAGCGCGACCACCTCTGGCTCCTCACCGCCGTCGTCGGCGAACGATGGCTGCTCGATGGTTTGGCCGTGGGCTCGCAGCACTGCGCCCGTTCCTTTGTAGAACCATTCGGGCTGTGCGCCCGTCATTCCCTTCGCGGGCCGGCCGCCATCGACGCCGGACTGATACATTCGCATGCTATCGGTGAGAGTGCCGGCTGCCTGCGCTTCGTGCATCTTGTTGCGGTTCTCGGCGCTGGTCTTGTGCGTGAGGCCCGTGCCCGTGACGAGGCAGTGGGCCGGATCGTGCGGATGGTCGAACGCGGGTAGTAGCCGCCAAGCCGAGTTACCGGCGTAGACTTCTTCATAGTCGAGCGTATCGCTCGATCGCGCCGCCGCCGCAATTGTCGCCAGCGATTGGCCTGTCTCGATCGCAGTCTTTGCCAATTCATAGGTCGATTTTGCTGGCTGGAGCAGCACGAGTCGCGGCTCATCGACGAGCGCGACGCGGCGGCCCTTATCGGTGTGAATCAACTGGACGAGGTGCATTTCGGAACGTCCCCACGCAATGAGAAGCGAATCCAATCAACAACGACTCGATGAGGCCACTACTGCGCGGTCCAACCCCCGTCGATGGTAAATGCCGCACCCGTTACGTAGCCGGACGCCGGACTTGCAAGGTAAAGGGCGAGTGCGCCGATTTCGTGGAGCTCTCCCCAGCGTCCCATGGGAATTCGCGCGAGAAAGGCCGCGAATTTCTCCGGATCGTTGGTGAGTGGCAGATTCATTTCGGTCGCGAACGGGCCGGGCAGGATCGCGTTGACAGTGATTCGCTCTTTGGCCA
>JBIOWO010000283.1:0-10217 GCA_044868555.1 Lacipirellulaceae bacterium
GCAGACGCTCGACCCCAGCCAACCGCCGGTGCCTTTCCAGCAGCCCCATTGTGCCACACCGGTCCGTTTGGAAAAACCTCAATCGTTGCGGCCCTGGCTCAGGTCGTAAGTCGCCTGGTAGACCCGCTGTTGGCGCTCGGACAGTTCCTGCAGGGCGGATTTCAATTCGGGCGTCTCGGCGTCGTCGCCCGCGATCATCTCCCCATACCGCTGCGTGCGGCGATTGATCCGCACCTGCAGCGATCGGATCAACTTCAGCTCCGCCAGCTTGTTCACGAGCGGCGGCTCGGGTTGCTGCCCGGCGGCCGGTTGTTGGCCCGGCGGCGTGCGCTTCTTTTCCAAATCCTTCGCCGCCTTTTCGAGGGCCGCGATCGTTTCCTCCAACGCCGCGATGATGTCCGTTTCCAGGCCCTGCGTGATCTGGTCCGGCTTGACGGCCGCCAGCCGGGCGGCCACCTGCAGCATGTCTTCGTGCATCTGCTCGATCGCCTCGGGAAACGCCACGGACGAGCCTTCCTCGCGCAATAGCACGAGCGCCTTCTCCGCCTCGCGAGCGATGAGCGATTCCTGGCGGCTGAGCCGAGCCGATTCGATCTCGTGATCGTGGTTCCGCTCGGCCGGAGCCACCTTATCCAGCCGCACCGTCCCCTCGTACACGACGTTTTGCACCTCAAGCATCTTGCGGAACCGCGCGGCCAGTTGCGTCAGCAGCCGCTCCATTTCCTCTTCGCGAAGCTGCCGCAGCACGCGCTCCAGCTCGGCCTTGGCCCGCTCGAGCTCGGCCAGCGCTTCCTTCTGCGGTTCGGCCGCCCCTTCGCGCTCGGCCTCCTCCAATTTCTTGCGGGCCGCCTCCATTTGCTGCTGCGCTTTCCGCAGCCGCTCCATGGCCCGATCGGTCGGCTCCTGGGGCGGACTCGGCTGTTGCTCGGCGCTGCCTTCGCTGCCTTCGGATGGCGAACCGCTCTGGCTCGGCGACGGCTGCCCATCGGAGGGCTTTCCCTCGCCCGGCTTGGAAGATTCGCCCGGTTTGGATTGCTCGCCCGGTTTCGACTGCGCACCCGGTTTGGACGATTTGCCGTCTCCGTCCTTCTCTTCGCCGTCCCTTTTATCCTCCGGCTTCGCGTCGCCGTTCTTCTTGCCATCTTCGTCCTTCTTGTCCTTCTCGCCCTTTTCGTCCTTCGCCTCCTTCTCCTTGATCGTGCCTCCCAGCTTGCCGGTCGCGTCGGCCACGCGCTGCTGATCGTCGGCCAGACCTCGCACGTCGTCGCCCCCCGCGGTGCGGGCCCGCACGCCTCTTTGCATGCGGATCAAACGGGCCACCTCCTTCAAATACTCGCGGACTCGATCCCGCTGCGACTCCAATTCCTTGTCGCGATCGGCTTTGAGCAATAGCTCCAGGAGTGCATCCAGCTCGCCCTGCAACTGCGACTGGTTGTTCGTCGCCGCTGACAGCCGCTCGTCTTCCAACAGCTTGACGATCGACTCGAACCGCACGTTGATGTCCTGCTCGCGGCTGCGGGAAATCGCCTCTCGCAGCAGGCGGGCTCGATTCGGGTCGGTCGCCGCCGACAGCTCGGCCAACTGGCTGAGAATTTCTTCCAGCCGCTTGAAGCGGTCTGCCAGCCGCGCCTGTTCGATGGCCAGCTCGTCGCCTGCCGCCGGAGCCACGGCCGCCGCCGGCGCATCACCAACAGCCGCATCGTCAGCCGGCGCCGCTTCCTGAGATCGGCCAATTCCGGCGACAGCGAGCCAAAACACGACCGCCCACACGCTTCTTAAATGGTGATGCCGCTTCATATTCGCACCATCCAATCCGATCGTCACTTTGCGCCTTAGCGCCTTTGCGAGAGAATTCAATCAATCCTCAAGCAGCTTGTTCAATCGTTCCCGCTGCCGCTCTTTCGTCTGCCGGCTGATCTCTTCCTGGTCGGAGATGATCCCGCGTAGCAAGGCCACCGCCTCGTTGTAGCTCTCCAGCTCCCGCATCCGGTCGAGCACCTGCCGCATTTCGACGAGGATCGCGTCGGCCAGCGCGAGGGCCTTCGTCAAATCCGCCTGGCCCGCTTTGGCATCCTCGACGTGTTCCTCCACCAATTTTACCTGCGCCGCCAATTGCGGCATACGCTGGTTACCGATTTGATGCAGCGGCTCGGCAATTTGTTCCTTCAGCCGGCTTTTCAGGTCCTGGTTGTCGATGCGATTATTCACCAACTGGTCGTGCAGATCGTCGAACGCCTCGGCCACTCCCTGGATTTCCTCACCGGACTGAACGACGTTCTGCAGCGCACCGGCCACGCGCAGCCGTCGCCGGGCCACTTCCCGCTGAGCTGCATCTGCCGGCGACCGTTCCGCCCCGTCATTGCCGTCTGGATTGTCTTTGCCATCCGCATCGCTCGCTGCCGGCTCGGTGAATTCCACGCGGGCCAGCAGGTTGCGGGTGTCCGTGACTTTGTCGTAAATCGCCTCGTACCGCTGCCGCAGTGCCAGCTCCCGCCGCTCGATCAGCGCTAGCAGTTGCCCCACAGTCACCACGTCCAGCGTAAACGGCTGGCTGCTGCCGGCACGCGGTTCGTCGGTCAGATTGCAGCGATCGCTCGCCTGGAGCATCAGCGTCAGCTTGCTACCCGGCTGAAGTGTGAGCGCCCGTGGCCCGCCCGCATCATCACTGCCCCGCAAATCGAAGTTGCCGAGATCCTTGAGTGTCTGCCGGCCGAGCGGCTGCTCAGCCAGTGGCCGCGCGCGGGCCGGCTCGTCATCCACCCGATACTCGAACCAGGCGGCGTCCAGCCCGTAGTCGTCGGTCACTTTTCCCACAAGTGGAATCGTCGCCTCCGGCGTGACCGCCGTGCCGATCCCCGCGAGCCGCACGGCCACTTGCGGCACTTCGTCCGGCACGGCCGAGATCGACACGCGATACGGCTCCCGACCCGCGACGCCGTCCACGTCCGTCACGTTTACCAACAGCACGTCGTCGGCCGACAGTGTGCCATATTCCCAGCGCAGTTCTTCCGCCGGCCGATCGCCGAACGCCACGTCGGCATCCGCTTGATTTTGCGCGCGGTGAATCCGCGCCGCCACGAGCGGCTTGGTCGCGGCAGCGTGCAGCACCAGCCGCGACCCTTCCGGGATCCGCATCCCGCCCGTCACGGGCAGCCGGCGCGACTCGCGGCCCAGATACTCGGGATAGATGCACTCCAGCTCGATCGCGTGCAGTTCCGGCCGATCGACCACCCGCAACTCCAGGTCGCGCACCCGATCGTCGCCGCCGACCACGTCGAACGTCATGTCGCCGGCCACGCGCTTGAACTCGTAACGGAAAAGCTGAAACTCGTCGCGCCCCGGCGCCGCCTCGCCGACACGGATCATCGTGTCACGCCCGCGGCGGCCATCGGCCAGCGTGTAGCGGATCTCCACCGATTCCGGCACTTCGTGCCCGTCCGTGCGGGCATGGACCAACAGCTCGTAATCATCATCCTGCGCAAGCTTATGTGCCCGCGCGCCGCTGGCGTCCGGCGGAAAGCCGACGACTTCCAACTGCACCCGCCGCGGCCAGGGCCGGTCGCTCAGCGCCAGCCGATCCAGCCAGAATCCGAACGCACCACTCGCCAACACGGCAAACAGCCCGATCGAACCCACCAGCGCAACAGCCGCGCCCACGGCGCGGACCAGCGGCCCGCGATTGAATAATTCACCCGCCTCGACGTTTGCCACCGCGTGCGCCGCCGCTTGATTGGTGTGATCCACAAGCTCCGGGTCAAACGCGCCCGCACGCTCGGGCGCGGATGCCACGTCGACGGCCGTCAGCACGTGCTCCGCCAGCGCCGGAAATCGTCGCTCCAAAAGCAGTGCGGCGCTCGAATCCGATATCGGCACGAGCGCCCGACGCAGCAGATAGCGATACGCGACCCACGCCGCCACCGCGGCCACAACGACCATCGCCACCCGCCGCACGGCCGCCGACGGCTCGAACAACCAATCCAACAGCAGCCCCACCCAGAACGCCGCCCCGAGCACCGCGACCAAAATCGCTAGCCCCTCCACCCACACGTACGCGCGAATCCGCCGACGCACCGCGTCGATCACGCGCCGCACGGCGGGAGGAAGCTCGGGATTGAGATTGTTGGTTACCATTTAGTTAGATTGCGGGTGGCACGTCCCTGAGCTTCCAGCGAAGGGCGTGGTTTATCTCGTTCGCATTCACCACGCCCATCGCTGGAAGCTCTGAGCGTGCCACCCCTATTTGCTTCCTCACGCCAGCCGATTCAGCCTTCTCACAATCCATTCCAAAAACAGCGAACCAGCCACAAGCGCCAACAACCACTGCATCTGCGCCTTGGCAAATTGCTCATCCGGCGCCCCCTTGAGCAGCTTCACCTCGGCCCGGCTGGCAATCGCCTCGGCCAGCGGCTTCGCGTCGCCGTCGCCGTCGACCGCGGCGTCGAACTTGCGGTAATAAACGCCGCCCGTTTCCTTCGCAAGCGACGCCAGCAGCGCTTCGTTCCGCTCGGCATGGGCCCGCTCCAAGTCGGGCACGCGCACTTGCAGATACCGGCTGAGCGGCTCTTCGTTGCTGTCCGGCAGTGCGAGCGCAACTTCATACGTCCCTTCCTGCGATACATTCACCTGCCCAACGTACATCCCCGGCCGGTCGACTTCGGCCGTGAGCTTTACCGTCTCCGTCACGCCATCCGGCCGCAGCACCTGCACGGTGACGCTCTCGTCGGTGAGCGGCTTATGCTGCGAGTCGGCCAATCGCGCCCGCAACACGACCGTCTCGCCCAGCTCGTACCGATCGCGCTCCACCAACAGCGCCCCGCGCGACGACCCACGCAGAATCCGCCCCTGGCTGACGTGGCGGATCAGTTTGGTATATAGCACCTCAAAAAACGCTGGGTCGATGGTCCGCAGCCGCCACATCTCGGCGCTGCCAATGTAGAACACCTGTCCGCCGCCATAAAACTGGCTGGCGAAATACACGGGCTGCTGATTGCTGATGCCGACTTCCGGATCGGAAAAGCGGGCATACACGGTCGCCCCCGGCTTCTCGCCTTTCACGGCGTAGTAGCCATACACGCCCGCGAAGCTGTCCCACGCCGTCTCGCTCTCTTCCGCCGTCGGTGCGAGCCACAGGAATTTCGCCTCCCGACCGGCCCGCATGAACTCTAGCGGCCACGGCATCTCGCCGCCGAACAGGCCATCGTCCAGAAGCGTCAATCGCGGCTGGAACACGACGGGATACAAGTCTTTGAGCGTCGAATGTTCCGTGCTGCGGACCCACTTGGCCGTGTGAATCGGCCCGGCCACGACCACCAGCCCGCCCGCCTCCTCCGCAACCCACGATTCCAACAGTGCCACCTGCTCGGCATCCAACTCGGTCCAATCCGGATCAAATGCCACGATCGCATCGTATTGAAACAGCTCGTCGCGGGTCGTCGGAAACTTGTCGAGGATTTGGTTCGCTTCCTGCGAAATACCCTCCTGGGCAGTTTGCAGCAGCACGTCGACGGTCATCGTGCGGTCGCGGAACAACTGCCCGCGCAGGAATTGATAATCGCGCGACGGCCCACCCGCAAACAACAGCACCCGCGTCTTGCGGTCCACCACGTCGACTTCCGCCTCCCGCTGATTGTCGCGCGGGTTCCCATCATCGGCCGGCGCGACAATCCGCAGCCGATACACGAAGCTGCCCGCCTCGTCCGGCTCGATGTCGAACGACACGGGGACCATCTCGCCGTCCACTCCCAGCGCCACGCGGTCCGAATCGATTGGCGTCCCCGCCGTGTCGGGCTCTTCCTTGCGTCGGCGGCTGAGCTCCACTTCGACCAGCCGGCCCGCGTAGCCGTTGGCCTGCACATACCCGGTTACCGTCAACGTATCGCCGGGAAATGCCCGTGTCGGCACAATCAGGTCGCGCAGCGCGACGTTCCGCCGCGCCTGCGTCGAGCCGACGCCGATCGTATAGATCGGCACCTTCGCCTCGCGTGCCGCCGCCACCGCCGCATCCGGCTCGACGCCCGCGTTTTGAGCTCCATCGGAAATCACGATCACCCCGGCCAGCGGCGCCTCGCGATATAGCCGCAATTCATCCGCCAGCGCCTGCCCCAACCGCGTCTCAGTCCCCCGCGGCTCAAGCTCGGCAGTCCAGAAGTCGAGGGTTGAGAGTTGAGGGTTGAGGGTCGGAGTACTTTCGGGCGCTTTGGCGGCAGCCTCTGGCCCTAAACCCTCAACCCTCAACTCTTGACCCTCCTTCGGCAGTGTCACAATCGGCTCCGCCTGCCGATCGAACCGCGCCACGTTCACATCATGCGTCTTGCGGAGTTCAGCGATGAGCGGGCTATCGGCTAGCGCTTTGACTACTTCCCCTAAGCGATTCGGAGCGTTCGCATCGGCCCCGTTTTCATGGTCGTTGAGCCCCATGCTCTGGCTCACGTCCACGAGCACCGCCACCTGCGAATTGTGGACGACTTCGCGAGTAGTCCGCCGCTCGATCCCCAGGAAGAATACCAATAGTCCCGCCAGCGCCACGCATCGCAGCAGGAACAGCGCAATGCTCACGGCGCGGGGCATCTCCACCGTGTCGCGGCGATACAGGTACCAAACCAGCGCCGCCAGTGCCGCGGCCGCCACGGTCACCACAGCCACCGGCAACCGTGGATCGTCAAAGTCGCGGAGCCGCGCCAATTCGTAGATCACGCGCCCGGCCCCGCCTTCGGGCGCCTGCGCGAGCAGCAAACTCGTCATCGCGACCACGTTCATCGCGCCGGCCCTCGCAGCGGTGGAATGTGGTAGCTCGCGATGTACGCCAAAAGTTGCTCGCCAACGAGCACTACGATCAGCACGCCCAACAACGCATCGCTCATTTGAAAGCCGGCCAGGTGCTGATCATCCACGGCCATGTCGGCCGCGTCGTGCAGTTGATACGTGACGCCCGCCAGTTGTCGATCAAGATCCGCACGCTCGACCAGCGCCAGGTCGCCCTCGCCCACCGGGACGTTGAACGCAAAATCGCGCCGCTCGACTCCGCCCTGCGTCGATTGCAGGTGCACTTCGTAGATACCGCTCGCCGACACGTCTTCGAGCGTCGCCGTCAGCCGACCAGTGCCGGACGTCGCATCGATCACCTGCTCCGGCCGCGCCGGACCCTCGCCCGGCAGCAGGAACCGGAAGGCCGGATCGTACTTGCCTTCCGCAACCGATACGACCAAATCGTCGCCCACGCCCAACAGCGGATCATCGTGCCGCCCTGCCGCCAGGTAATTCACCAGCTCGTTGGCTAGCACGGGAAACGCCCGGTTGACGCTCCAATTCGTCCACTGTCCGAGCGGCGTATCGCCCGGCGACAGCCTGGTCAGCTGCGCAACGACCCGTCCATTGTTGAAATGGCGTTCGACCACCAGCGGGGCCTGATTGCGGAGCCGGGCGATCACGCTCGTCGAGCCATCCTCGGGCGGGGACCAGTCGTCGGCCAGCGCATAGTAATAGTCGACCATCACCAGCGGCAGGAAACCGTTGCGGCGTCCCGCCAGCACGTGAAACAGCGGATGGTCGGTCACCTCCAGATCAGGCGTGTCCTCGCCGTGGGCGTCCAAGAGCTGCGTCGGCAATTTGAGCGGCGCTGGCAACAAGCCCTCCCCGTGGCGGTACAGCCGATCGTTGTAAAACGACCGGTCCGCGTTCGGCCCCAAAAAAATGGCCAGGCCCCCGCCGTCGCGCACGTAATTTTCGAGCGCCGCCAACTCATCATCCGCCAACCGCGGCACATCCAACAGGCACACCGCCGCCTGCTGACGCAGCTTGTCTTCGTCCGCCAGGAAGCTGGCCGGCTCGATGTGCGGCTGCCAGCCGGTCCGCGTGTTGCCGCCCGGCGCCAGTGCGAGCGAAAGCTGTCGCCCGCCGACCCCGTCCGCGGAGCCATCGACGATCAGCACCGGCCGCGCCGCCGGCAGATCGCAGGCGAAGAACCGCCGGTTGTCGATCGCCACCGCGTCGGCCGCCAACGCCGCCGACAGCCAGTGTGCCCCCGTGCCGGCAAACTGTACGCGAAACTTGTGCGTCAACTCTTCACGCGGCGGAATGTCGTCGAGCACCAGGGCGGGCAGCGCGTCGCCGTCCTGTTCGAGCTGCACTGTGACGCCGCGGGCTGGTGCGTCGCCGTAATTGGCCACCGTCACCCGCATCCACATCTCGACCCCCGCCGCGCGAACGCCCGACTCCGGCTCCAGCGCCGTGATCGCCAGATTAGGCCGCGCCTCCTCAACGCACCGCACCAGGTGAATCTGCGCCACCCGCTCGCTCTCCTCCAAGTCGGCCAGCAGCTTGCGGACTTCGGTCGCACTGCCGAATTGCCGTGCCCGGAAGTCGCCGATCAAGTACACGATCAGCGTCTCTTCCTTGTCGGCCAGGGGCAACCGCGGCACGGCCTTCAGCGCGTCGGCCGGGCCCACGTCGGTCTGCGACGGCTCCCAACTCGCCAGCAGCGACTCCAGCTTACTGCGGAACGTGTCGTTGATCGGCTCGCTGAACACCTTCGGCTGCGCGCCGGCCGACAACCGGGCCGCCTCCGAAAACCGCAGCAGCGTGATGAGCTGCTTGCCCGATTGCCGCTCGGCCTGGTCGACAATCGCCTGCACCGCTCGCTTGCCTTCGCCCAACGCGCTGGTGTTGTTCCAGCGATCGCTCATCGAGTAGCTGTCGTCCAGCAGCACCAGGTGATGCGTCGTGCCGGTTCCCAGCAAGCGCAACCATTCATTACGCAGCACCAGGTGGGCCAGCATCAGCACCAGCACCGCGATCGCCGTCATTCGCGCCAACAGCAGGAGCAGCTGCTTCAGCAGAATCCACCGCCGATTGCGCCGCTGGCTCTCGACCAGAAACTGCATCGCCGCCCAGCGAATCCGCTGCTGCCGCCGCAGGTTGATCAGATGGATCAATAGCGGCACCGCCACCAGCGGCAACCCGATCGCAAGCAGTGTGGGAAATAGAAATGACACGGACGATTAATCCCTAAAGCTATTTCGGATTTCGGATTTCGGATTGCGGATTGAAGTCGGTGGAATTCGGGTTCTTGAACACGCTGGCTCGCTTCAATCCCCACTCCCCACTACTTCGTCGGTCTTTCCTTCTGCCGATGGCGCAGGAACGCGTTCAGCGCGGCGTCGAGCGGCGTGCTCGTGCGAATCAGGGCGTAGTCGATGTTGTCGCGCGCACACCCCCGCCGCACCGTCGTCAGGAATTCGTCGAGCGCCTGCAGGTATCCCTCGCGCAATGCCCGCGGGTTGCACGTCAACTTCTCGTCCGTCTCCAGTCCCTCGAACCGCGACGGATTGGCGAACGGAAAATCCAGCTCGTCATCGTCCAGCACGTGCAGCACAAGCACGTCGTGCCCCAATTGCCTGAGCAGCCGCAGCCCGCGCAGCAAGTCGTCGGGCTCCACGAGCAGGTCGGAAACGAGAATCATCATACCGCGGCGCGGAAATGTCTCCGCCACGCGCGTCAGCACCTGGTGCAGGTTGGTCTTATTCTTCGCTTCCTTCGTATTGAGCGCCCGAACGATCGTGTTGAGATGGCTCGTGCTGGTGCGGATCGGAATCAACTGACGGATGCCCGCGTCGAACACCGCACAGCCCACCGCATCCTGCTGCCGCAACAGCAGATAAGCCAGCGCCGCCGCCGCCGTCACCGCGTAATCGACCTTCGTGAGCGGCCCGTTGCCGTAGGCCATGCTTTCCGAGACGTCGACCAGCAGGCAGCAACGCAGGTTCGTGTCCTCTTCGTACTGCTTGACGTACAGCCGGTCCTGCTTGGCCCACACCTTCCAATCGACGCGCCGCAGGTCGTCGCCCGGCACGTACTCGCGGTGCTGCAGAAACTCGACCGATTGCCCGAAGTACGGACTGCGATGCATCCCGCTCAACAGGCCCTCGACGATATGCCGGGCGCGGATCTCCAGCCGACCGATCCGCTTGATGACCTCAGGATGCAAAGATCTTTTGGAAGCGGTCGTCATGGATCAAGTCGTCTTCGTGCGTGGGAGTGATTTCCAACAGGCGGTCGATAATGTGGTCGGTCGTGACGCCCTCGCTTTCGGCGGCGAAATTCACCACCAGCCGGTGCCGCAGCACCGGCTTCGCCAGCGCCTGTATGTCGTCGACCGCCACGTGCGACCGGCCCCGCACCAGGGCCCGCGCCTTCGCGCCCAGGATCAAAAACTGCGACGC
>JBIOWO010000284.1:0-30078 GCA_044868555.1 Lacipirellulaceae bacterium
TCGAACTCGACCATGAGATGGATTAGACTCTGTTCCAGCGAACCGATCCGGCGCCAGCCGCAATTCCTACAAGCGGCACGTTCGCTAGGGACGGTCCACTTTCTCTACTCTACCGGTGTCGTGCGGCAGCAGCAAGCAAAGCATAGGTGTCAGGTGACAGGTGTCAGGAGTTAGAAGGCAATACCGACTCCTTTTGCCTGACACCTGACACCTAGCTCCTACATCGGCATCCGCCGGCGAAGGACGGGAGTTTGCACACGATGGACCTTGCCGGTGACCGGGTAATCCGGTAATAATGAAAAGCCCCGAACAGGCTGGCCCGTTCGGTGGAATAAACTGACGCGGGGTGGAGCAGCCAGGTAGCTCGCGAGGCTCATAACCTCGAGGTCGCAGGTTCGAATCCTGTCCCCGCCATTTTCAGATAGTTGCAGCTTTTATTTTTGCAACTCCAGTCCCCGGTAAAACAGCCGGGGTTTTTTCATGCGCGGAGAAAATGTTTTGCCGCGTGTTCCGTAAAGAGAGAGATGTCCAAGACCTTTCTTAATCGGTGGATTGTCGGCACGCGTCGCGCACACGAGTTTATGATACTGCCGTGCGGTGAACTCGGCGTCGTGCGCCAGATCCTATAGCTACCCCCAACATTAAGAGCAATGCGGGTGTCGGCTCCGGCACTGCCGAATTAGACATGGCCTCACCACCTGCTGTGCGGCCGAAGTTAGTGCGCCAGAGGTTGTAGTTTTCAGGAGTTGGCGCAACCAATCCGCCTTTGCGCCAGACGACATAGTCGGCGGCATCGACTGTGCCGTTGCCGTTGAAATCGCCGGACAAGGGCCCTGGCACGGCGGTGAGGGTGACTTCGCCGGTGGTGTAGAGGCTGGAGAGGTCCCAGGTGTACGAGCTGGAGACGGTGAACGCGCCGATGGGGGCGACACCGATCCAATCGAACAGGTCGATCGTGCGGCCGATTTGGTCGTTGACATCGACGCCGGGCGCGAAGGTCAATTCGAGCGCGCCACCAAGCGTCACGGAAATTCCCGGCACGAAGGAGATCGTCGAATCCCAAGGATCGGCGTCGAACACCAGCCGCAGCGTGCTAGTGTAATCCGCCGCCAGATGTTGGTCGACGACGATCGGCAGGGGGCCGATTGGCGTAGGGTCTGCAGTTGGATTGCCGTCGTAGTCGCGAACGACCAGCGAATCGCCAGCAGTCAAGTTGAGTCCCGCAATGTGTCCGTTGGACTGAATCAGATTGCTGGTATTTGCGCCAGAGAGCGTGGCATATTGAAAGTTCGCTCCTCGCGCGTCGGCCCCGTTCAGATTCGCGGCGGTGAGATTAGCGCCGGGAGCGATGAAACAACCGCCTTCTTCACAGTATTCATAACCAGAGAAATTCGCATTCGTGAGGTTCTGCATGGCGAAGTCGGCCCCGGCAAGGCTGCCACCCTGCAGTCCGATTCCAGTCAAATCGCCTTCTTTGAAGCTGGCCGTCGAGTAAAGCTGCGCTAAGGTAATGCTGGTGCTACCTGGATAGAAATATTCGTGTTTATAGAAGTTCGCACCCCGCACCTCGGCGCCGGTTAGGTTCGCGCCGCTCAGAGAGGCGCCGGTCAGGTTCGCATTCGTGAGGTTGGCTTGGGCGAGGTTCGCGCCTGTCAGGTCTGTAAGAGTAGCGAATCTCGCATTAGTGAGGTTTTGTCCGGCTAAGTCCGCCCCAGCAAGATTGCCGCCCAAGCCGATTCCGGTTAGATCGTGGTCCTGGTAACTGGCGGTGGAGTAGAGTTGGGCCGTCGTGATTCCGATGTCGCCGTAGCCATCTCGATAGAAGCTCGCCCCTCGCACGTCCGCCCCGCTCAGATTCGCGCCGGTCAGCGTGGCGCCATATAACGATGCATTCGTAAGCTTGGCTTGATTCAGATTTGCCCCGTCCAGCGTAGCTTCATCAAGATTCGCATTTGTGAGGTTCTGCCCGGCGAAGTTCATGCCCATCAGGTGGGCGTATTTAAAACGGATGCCGGTCAAATCGTGAGCTTGGTAACTGGCTGTTGAGTAGAGTTGGGATGCCGAAATACTTGTGAAGTACGCCCCCCTCACCTCGGCCCCGCTGAAATTCGCGCCGGTCAACGTGGCGGCATAGAAGGACGCATTGGCGAGGTTGGCCTGGCTCAAGTTCGCGCTCGAGAGCTTTGCGTGCGATAAGTTGGCATTCGTCAGGTTCTGGTTGGCGAGATTAGCGCCCTCCAGAGAGTTGCCGCCCAATCCGATACCGGTCAAATCACCGGCCTGATAGTTCGCGGTCGAATAGAGTTGCTCCGCCTTGATTCCGCCGCCGTAGCTGGCATTTCGATAGAAATCCGCCGCAGCGACATTCGCACCTGCCAGGTTTGCGCCGGCCAGATCGGCATAGTTTAATTTTGCACTCGCGAGGTTGGCCTGGCTGAGATTCGCATTGGCCAACTGCGCGGAATTGAGCTGCGCATTCGTAAGATTGCTCTGCGTCAGATTCACTCCGGTGAGGGTTGCGGAATCGAATCTCGCACTGGTGAGGTTCTGGCCGGCGAAGTTGATTCCGGTAAGATTGCCATCCAAGCGGATTCCAGAGAGATCGTGGGCTTGATAACTGGCGGTCGAATAGATTTGAGACGCCGTGATATTTGTGAAGTACGCCCCCCTCACCTCGGCGCCGGTCAGATCCGCGCCTGTCAGCGTGGATTGTTGAAATGATGCATTGGCAAGATTCTGCCCAACGAGATTAACGTCCGCCAAGTTGTTACGCGCCAAACTAATTCCCGTTAGATCGTGGGCCTGGTAGCTGGCCGTGGAGTAGAGCTGTGCTGGGGTAAGAGTGCCGCCTTGACCGTTAGGGTCGGGAATGAACCTCGCGCCTCGCACTTCGGCCCCCGTCAAATTCGCCCCGGTCAAGAGGGCGCCGAACAAGTTCGCATTGGTAAGATCGGCTTGGCTAAGATTCGCGCCATCCAGATTAGCGCCGTTGAACCCAATAAGAGTACCCTCCCAATCATAAACGGGCAAAGCAGAGAGATCCGCACCGATCAGGTAAGCCTTCGTCAGGTTCCGGCTGGACAGGTTCGCAGCAGGCGCCGCACTCACGCCCGCACCGTCCGGTGCGAGCGTCGCGCTTTGTTGTTTTCCCAGGCTGGGGTTCGCCGGGTTGATGTATTCCCACTGAAAAATGTCAGCGCGGGCGAGCGGGACTGGGGCGAGAGGCCCGAGCAACACGGCCAATGAAGTAGTCACAACGACCAACCGATATTTTGTCATGGCATTCTTCTTTCATATTTCGCAGTTTGTAGAGATTCCAAGACGAAACAATTTTCTTCACTAGTCTCCGCCGGATCTGCTTACCGACGATTTGTATTCCTTACCAACTTGAAACGACTGAATAATTCGCCGCTTTGGGCGCGCCGGCCGACAGTGGTTCGGCCGAGGGAAACGCCGAACCACTGCCATTGCCGCCGCGCGTCATGTCGATGAAGCGTGTTAACCAGTCCGAAAGTTCCGCTGAAACGTCACCAACATCCCCAGCGCGACGACGGCTAGGAGACAGCTACAAGGTTCCGGAATCGACACGACGGTGATGTTGTCAAACGCGCCGTCGAGGCTGCCGTCTTCACGGATCGCCGAGACTCCAGTAAAGCCTGGCGGCAGCGGTGGACCTCCAAGACCCTGGTCATCGACGTAGTGCACGTGCAGCAACTCGCTACCACCCGGCTGGTCGTATGCACGCGCGTCGAGATCATTGCCAACGACGTCGAATTGCAAGAAGTAGCTTCTGGCAAGATCGGACAGAAGCGGCTGGCTGCCCTGTCCCGGGGAGTCGCTAAAAATGGCGAATGCCGGGGTGAAATCGACAATTTTGAATACGACCAACCGACCGCTGTGGAACTCGATCCTCGCGCCATAAGTGCTGCTTCCCTGCGCCTGATTGCGAATACTCAGGCCGAGATTGTCATTGGAATTTCCCGCCGCGTTGAGGACTCCCGATATCCGCACATTCTCATACATTTGGCCGATATCGCGGCCGACCCCGCCAAAGCCCGGCCCATGCGGATTGATCTGGGAGTCGAGGAAGCGGAGCACGCCGCCATCGATGCCTGCCGAAAATGTGCCTGACGGCGGTCCAATTTGATTAATGGCAAACGACGCGGGGAGCGGCGATTCGAAGTCGTTCGTCCAATCAGCGTGGGCGCCGACGGCTGCAACAGTGGACAAAGTGAAAACGAATGGAGCAACGGACTTTCTCCAACGAGTTCTCCGCGCGACAGGAAGTGTCTGAAAGTTCAAACATTCGAACGGATTCATGAGAAGCCTCAGGGGTAAAAGAGTTAGGTTCCAAATGGCAGCTGCACGGGCCGGATTTGGCCCGGCCGCATGGCTACCCGTGCCGGGGAATATTCATCGCCAACTTCCTTTCGCATGGATTGCGGCTTGCGATATAATCAAAAAGTCATCGCCCCCGGCGCGCAAACCGAGCGCCGAGGAGATGCCGGGCCGGTGAGGAGCTTGCTTGGCGGTAAGCCTCACCGGCCGCTTTATTCCTTGTTCTCTTTTGCTTGCCGGCCCTTGTTGAGACGATTGATCCTGTCGTTTTCTAGCGCTGCTGCCGCCGGGTCGCCTTTCTTGCCTAGTCCGTAATTGATCCGGGGTGGTAGTATTCCTGCAACATATTGGTGCTCCATTGCTGCGCTTTGACGTCGTAACCATTCCCGGGCGCGGCCTTGTCCCAGTTTGAATACAGACCGATCATTGCCATGGCGGCTGAGCAGTAGTCGTTCATCTCGCCCATATTGTTGATGGCGTCGACAAACACAGCTTCTGCTTCGCGGAAATTCTTTTGTGCGACAAGGGAGCGTCCTAATTCAAACCGCGCACAGGAAATCAAGTATTGCGATGGCGGCAATGCCAGTTTGTATTCGGCAATAGCCTCCCGCAGAAGCGGGACCGCCCTGTCCGATTGACCTCGCAAGAAGTGTAGACTCCCGAGATGCACGGCGCTGAGACCGATCGCTTGGTGGTCGGCTGGCACAGCATGGCGATTTATCCGGTAGGCCTCTTCAAGCAACGGTTCGGCCTCGGTGTAACGCCGTGCGTTCCGCAAGTGAACTCCCAAAAATAATAGCGGCTGCGCAACATTGGGGTCGCCATCGGGAAATGACGTGCGATACGCCAGCAGCGCTTCGCGATACAGCCTCTCCGTCTCGTCGTCGCTGGGAACGACAGCCGCCAACTGCAAAAGCATGCGCGCAGCTCGTTGCCGATCGTCCGGCGTTCCGTCTCGCAAGAACTCCAGACCTCGCCGATAGAGTCTCTCGGCGTCGCCGTACTTTGTCTGCAACACCATGGCCGACGCAAGATTAAGCTGTGCCTCAGCCCGTTCTCGTTCGGCAATGGCCCGTTGTCGCGACTGACTCACCAGTCCGAACGTCGTCCCAACGATAGCGACGATGAGTCCAGCCAACACGGCTGAGGATGCGATGACTAACGCCTTATTGCGGCGAATAAATTTGCCCGCACGATACAGTCTCGTCGGCGCAACGGCCGTGACCGGCTCATCGGACAAATAGTGAACCAAGTCGGCAGCCAGCGCGCTAGCCGTTTCATAGCGCCGATTGCGGTCCTTCTCCAGGCACTTCATCACGATCCAATCTAACTCACCTCGAACTTCTTTGCCTAGCCGTGCAGGCTCAGTTTGCCGATTAGCGGCGATCGATAACAACGTGTCGATCGAACTGAGCCTGGTGCTGGGCTTGGGTGGCTCCTCCTCACGAATGATGCGCAGCATTTCGTCGAACGCCACTTCGTGCAGCCGTTTTCCCTCGAAGGGCGTCGAGCCGGCCAACAACTCGTAGAGTAATACGCCGAGGGAGTAGATGTCGCTACGGGTATCGATGTCGAGCTGGTTGAGTTTTGCTTGTTCGGGGCTCATATACTCCATCGTCCCCAGCACCTGGCCGAACTCGGTGAACATCGTCCGTTCGGTCAGTCTGTGCGCGGTGGCCTTGGCCACGCCGAAGTCGATTACTTTGGGTACGGCGCGGTTGTCGTATTCTGCCACGAGCACGTTGTTAGGCTTGATATCGCGATGGATGATTCCCTTCTGATGAGCATGTTGCACCGCCTGGCATACTTCGACAAATAACTCTAGCCGAGAGCGAAGCGGTAAATGTTTTTCGTCGCAGTATTTTACGATTGGTACTCCCTTGACCAGTTCCATCACGAAGTAAGGTCGGCCCGAATCGGTCGTTCCAGCATCCAGAACTTTGGCGATGTTGGGGTGATCCATCATCGCCACGACCTGCCGTTCGGCCTCGAATCGGGCAATGATTTGCCGAGTGTCCATGCCCGGCTTGATGATTTTCAGCGCGACCGTCCGCTGAATCGGCACGGTCTGCTCGGCCATGAACACCACGCCCATGCCCCCTTCGCCAATTTGCTGCAGCAGCTTGTAGGGGCCGATGACAGTACCGGGGCGCTCGGCGAGCGGTGCGACCGTTTGCTCTCCATTGGCCAAAGCCGGACGATCGAGCAGACTGCCACCTTCCTGATGGGCTCTCAATAGATCGTTCACCTCGCGCCGTAAATCGGCATCGTCCGAGCAGGCTTCGTCGAGATACCGGTCCCATTCGTCCGGTCGATGCTCGGCGACAGCCGTCTGGAACACGACTTTTACCCTTTCAAAGTCAACACTCATGGCAAGCCCGCAGATTAGCGGCTCCATAGAACAGTGCGAATTCGCTGCCGCGAATATCTCAATATTCCGAAAAGTTTTCCGCGGACCGCGAACTATCGGTCGGGGAGGAGACGTTTCAGGATCCAGGCGCGGGCGAAAGTCCAATCGCGATAGGCAGTTGCCCGCGGAATCCCAAGGATATCGCCGGCGTCCTCAATAGAACATCCGGTGAAATATCGTAGCTTGAAAAGCTGGCCGGCCTGGGCATCGAGCTTTTCGAGGTCGGTCAATGCCTCGTCGATCACAAGGAGTTGTTCCGGTGTCTCTTTGTCTGCGACATGAATCTCTTCGAGCGAAACACGTTGCCGGTCGCCGCCGTGCTTTTCGCTGCACTTTCGGCGGGCACTTTCAATAAGGATGCGCCGCATGGCCTCGGCCGCAGCTCCGAAAAAGTGCCCGCGGCTGTTCCAGTGCTGGTCCTCTTGGCCATCGACAACACGAAGGTAGGCCTCGTGTACCAGCGCGGTGGCCTGGAGAGTCTGTCCCGGCTTCTCCTGAGTCAGTCGATGTGCCGCAAGTTTACGAAGTTCATCATAGACCAGCGGCAGCAGCTGCTCGGCAGCAGTTGGATCGCCCGATTCGATCCGCGACAAGATCTGCGTAACATCGTTCATCGCCAGCGTCCCGCCAAGGACAACAATGCACACGATTATAGCAGCATTCACGGCGGCTGGCGGACCGAATTGATCTTCCCCCTTTGCGCCTGAATATTTTGCAATACTTGCTAATGAACGCTAAAGAATAACAAAACTTGCAAGACCACAAAGGAGGGACTAAAATCCGCACGTGTCGTCAACGAGCGAAGTTACGAAGATCGTGCGATCAAACTCATAACCTCGAGGTCGCAGGTTCGAATCCTGTCCCCGCCATTTTTGATTCCCCGGGTCGAGATGACTCGGGGTTTTTCTTGTCAATTCCACTTGCGCTATGGCCGTGAGGATATTCCATGGCCTGTAAGATTCGTTTTGCAACGCCCGATGATGCGGCCGGCATATTGGCGATCTACGCGCCGTATTGCGAATCGTCGTACGTGTCGTTCGAGATCGTCGCGCCGAGCGAGCCGCAGATGCGGGAGCGGATCGCGCGGATCGCGGCTGAGTATCCCTGGCTGGTGTGCGACTCGGATGGGCAGGTGGCCGGCTATGCTTATGCCAGCCGGCACCGGGAGCGGGCCGCGTATCGGTGGACGGTCGACGTGGCTGTGTATGTGGCCGAGAAGCACCATCGACGCAATGTGGGCCGGGCCCTGTATGCCAGCTTGTTGGGTATTCTCCGCGAGCAGGGATTCGCGAGGGCGTACGCCGGCATCACGTTGCCCAATCCGGCCAGCGTGGGATTGCACGAGGCAGTGGGATTCGCGCAGGTGGGTGTCTTCCGCGGAGAAGGATTCAAGCTGGGCCAGTGGCGAGACGTGGGATGGTGGGAGCTGAGCCTGCGGCCGCTGCCGGCCGATCCGCCCGAACCACGCACGATTGGCGAAGTTCGCGACGGTGCTGTCGTGGTTGCCGCGCTCGCTGAAGGGGGGCGGCTGGTTCGGCCAGGTGGCGCCGCTTGAGGTCCGACTGTTGGTCGCCGCAATGGATCCGGCTTATAATCAAGTTCCGAAGTTCACGAGCGTCTAATCATACTGAAACAAACCGCCAAGCACGCCAAGAACGCTAAAAAGATACATTGCGATTTCCCACTTTCTTGGCGACCTTGGCGACCTTGGCGATCTTGGCGGTTCAATTTGATAGACGCTCTAAATTGATCGGGTTACAAGTTGAGGATTCCGAGTCATGGCCCACGGTCGCAATACCAATGCGGAATTGACGGAGGAAAACGTTCGCCTGCATGCGCAGGTGGCCCAATTGGAGGACAAGCTGGACCACATGGCGGAACACGGCTCTGCGGCCAAGGCGTCGCACGAGGCCGAGGCGCTGCACCGCGAGGTGATGAGCGTTCTGTCCGATGCCGTGCTGATCGCGGATGACACGGGCCGGCTGACCTACGTCTCGCCCAACGCCCATTTCATTTTCGGCTATGCGGCGGCCGACATCCTCAAGCAGGGTCGGGTCGGATTCTTGTTGCCCGGCGACCTGTTCGATCGCGACTTGCTGGAGCAGCGGGGCGAAATCGCCAACATCGAATGCCAGATCCGCGATGCGGTTGGCCGAGCGCGCAACCTGCTCGTCACGGTGCGGCGCGTCGATCGTCAGGGCGGGACGGTGTTGTACGCCTGCCGCGACGTAACGGAGCGCAAGCGGATTCAATTGGATTACGACCTGCTGTCGCTTACGCTCGAGCGCCGCGTCGAGGAGCGCACCCAGGAACTGCGAGAAAGTCGCGAGCGCTACCGGCGGTTGGTCGAAGGCTTGCGCGACGAGTATTTGTTTTACGCGACCGACCCGCAAGGCATTGTTCTGTACATCAGCCCGTCAATTCACACCATTCTCGGCCGCACGCCGGACCAGGTCATCGGGCACAATTGGCGGGAGTTTGTCGACACGAACCATCCCACGTATCCCGAACTGGAGAAGCTGGAGCGGATGCGGTTTGCCGGGCTGCCGACTCCGGCCTTTACGGCCGTTGTGCTGCACGCCAATGGCGAGAACCGGATCATGGAGTTTACCGACGCGCCGGTTCGCGATGCCGAGGGGCGCGTCATCTTGAACGAGGGAATTGGCCGCGACGTCACGCAGCGAATCATGCAGGAGGAAGCCCTGCGGCGGGCCCATGAGCAGCTGGAGCTGCGCGTCGAGGAGCGAACTGCCGAGCTAACGTCCGCGATCGAGCAGCTTCGCGACAGCGAACACCGCTATCGATCCGTCGTCGAGGACCAACTGGAATTTATCATTCGCTGGCGCAACGTTGGCGAGCGGACTTTCGTCAATGAATCCTATTGCAGGTACTACGGCGCTTCGCGCGGAGAGTTGATCGGGGAGAGCTTCATGCCGGGGATCGTCGCGGAGGACCGCCGGGTGCTCGAGGAAAAATTGGCCCAAGTGTCGGCTGAGATGCCCGTGGTCGTGCTGGATCATCGCGTGGAGATGCCCGATGGCCGGATCGCCTGGCAGCACTGGTCCCACCGAGCGCTATTCAATCAGCAAGGCAAGCTGGTCGAATTCCAATCGGTGGGCTGCGACATCACGGAGCGCCGCCGGCGCGAGGAGCACGAACGCGAACGAGCGCAGGCCAACTTGCAGATGCGGAGCCTGACGGACCGCGAACGAGACGTCATGCAGTTGGTGGTCGCGGGCGACGCAAACAAGATCATCGCCCGCCGGCTCGATCTGAGCATCAAGACGATCGAGAAGCACCGCAGCAGCCTCATGAAAAAGCTGCGCGTCCGCAGCGTACCGGAACTGGTGAAGTTGGCGCTGATGGCCGACGGATGCAGCGATGCGTAGGTTCTGTTCGGTGAAAAGGGCGGAACTTCGCGCCGCAAGCCGTTTCACCTTCTCACGATCTAGTGCACAGCGTTTCGGGCAACGATCGGGAAGAAGACGCTGGCAGAAATGCGCGCTGCGCGGGTAGGGTTTACCCCAGACTATCCACCGGGCAGCAAAACCGCTGCGCAGGGTTGACCCGCGTCCAATGCAAAACGCTTGGCGGCCAATCTGTCGCGGGAGTAGATAGCCGATAGGGAGGTCGGAACCGTGTGGAAGCGGAAGCACGTGCAATGGTTTATTGGAGGCAAAGCCATGCCCGTAATCGAATGTTCATGTGGAATGATGATGTCGGTGTCAACGGCAGAGCCGCGAACGCGGTGCATTCGCTGCGGCGGGGTGGAATTTCGATTTGTCGAAAAATGGGAGTCGGCAGGCGGGGCGCAAATGCCGTTTTTACCGCGGCCGACGTCGGCAAATCGGGCTCGTTTGTCGCGCGAACTCGAGACGATCGGGTTGGTCGTCGCGGAGCCGACTTGCGAGGGAGCCTATATCTAGTAGAGGGGTGCCGGCGCCAAAAACGGCGGGGCACTTGCGGAATCGCGCTTTCTCTGACTATTGTGGTTGTCAGTACGAGGATACGGTTGGGCGGCGGGCCGGAGCGCCGACAATTTTACCGGCGACTTTTCCAAACGAAACGGTAGAGAGGCGGGGCACTCTTCTCTGCCTTTGGACTTTCGTCGCGGAACGAAATCCACGGGTGGTGCAACTATGGATCGACAGGAACAGAATGGGATTGGGGATGCACAGCGGGAATCTGCAACTCCGCCAGCCGTCAAGCTTCATCCACGAAAACTTCATCAGCTCGGTGCCGCGCGGCGCCGTCAGGGCCTGTCGGTGCGCTGCGTGGCGCAGCGACTCGGACGGACCGTCGGCGACATCCGCGCGCAAGAAGACGAGCATGCAGACCTGCTGATCTCGGAGCTCTTGCGCTGGCAGGCCGCGCTCGACGTACCGATCGAGGAGCTGCTGTGCGAGCCGCAGGATTCGCTCTCTCCGCGCGTGCTGACCCGCGCGCGATTGCTACGGATCATGAAAACGGCGATTGCCATCCGCCGTCAATCGCGCTCCGAGGCAGAGCGTCGTCTGGCACGCTTGCTCGTCGAGCAGTTGTTGGAGATGATGCCGGAATTGAAAGAGGTTTCCGGCTGGCCTGCGGTCGGACATCGTCGCACGGCGGACGAGTATGGGCGGATCGCAGAGAACCCGATCCCCGAAGATTGGATGCACGAGGCCAGCTGAGGGTTCAGGGTTCTGAGACGAAAACTTGCAGCGCGCGACTCAGCCTGGCAATTCGGGGCTGGATTCTTCGGAGGGGAAGGGGACAGGGTCGCCGCGCAGCTCGCAGATCGCGTTGAAGGCGGCTCGCTGCTCCGATTCTTTCTTGCTGCGTCCCCAGGCGGGAGCGTACCGCTGCTTGCCGATTTGGGCGGCCATCTGGAAGCACTTGCTGTGGTCCGGACCTTTTTCGTCCATCAAATGGTACGTCGGCGTGACGCCGTGCTCGCGCTGGGCGAACTGCTGCAGGAGCGACTTGTAGTTTCCGCCCGTGTCGCCCGCCGCGGCCGATTCGATCTCCGGTCCAAAATATGTGAGGATGAACTCGCGGGCCGGGTCGACGCCGCCGTCGAGGTAAATCGCCGCGATTAACGACTCGAGCACGTCGGACAACACCGACGGCGGCACGGCGGGATGCGTCGTCATTCCTTTTCCCAGCACAAGAAATTCGCGCAGGCCGAGCGCCTGGCTGATCTTGGCGCACGTTTGGCGGCTGACGACGACCGACTTGAGCTTGGTGAGATCGCCTTCCAACTGCTCGGGAAACTGTTGGAACAACTGCTCGCAGACGACCAGGCCCAGGATGGCGTCGCCCAGAAATTCGAGCCGCTCATTGGACGACAGGCGGTGGTCGGCGCCGGAGGCATGGGTCAGGGCCGCGTACAGAAGTTGCGGATCGCGGAACTGGTAGCCAAGACGCTGTTGACAACGTTCCAATCGGAAGGCATCGTTGGGATCGGCGACCGGCGAGGGCAACTGGACCATGACGATTCCCAATCTCACTGACCGTCGAGCCGTTGAAACAGAAGGGCTCCCATCCGATGGGGCAGAGGAGGCGGACGCACAGCGACAGAAGAAACCGCCGCGTGTGCCACTCGTACGGTGCGCCGCCGCCCACAGGAACCGACCGTTGCCGTTAAGCTACTGGCGGGATGGAAATGTGTCAATGCGGGCCGATTGCGGCAACCGGCTCCAACCGATCGGTCCTCCGACACATTTTGCCGGCGAGTGACCTAAGATTCCAAGGAACCTCTCAGCGCGAACCACGATGATCAACACGCTGTATTTACCGGAGCTCCGCGAGATGCTCGAGCTGGGCGACGCGGACGGCCTGCGCGAGTTTTGCATCGCGCTCCACCCGGCCCGCACGGCCGAGTTTATGGAAGGGCTCACCGCAGCCGAATCGTGGGCCGTACTGTCGGCGGCCGAACCGGCTACGCGGGCGGAAATCTTCCCCTATCTCGAACGCGAAAAGCAGATCGAGGTCATCGAAACGTGCGACCGGGGAGGCGTCAGCCAGTTGATCGCCGACATGCCGGCCGACGAACGCGTCGACCTGCTGAACTCAGTCGACCCGGAGGTGGCCGGCGAGCTGATGGCGCTGCTCCAGCCCGAGGAGCGCCGCGACACGCAGCGATTGCAAGCGTATCCGGAGGGCACGGCCGGCGCATTGATGACGACCGAAGTGGCCCGGCTGCCCGAGTCGTTGACCGTGCGCGGCGCCCTGGAGGAGCTCAGCCGCATCGCGGAAAGCCTGGAAACAATCTATTACGTCTACTTCGTCGACACCGAGAATCACTTGCGCGGCGCGGTTTCGGCGCGTCAGCTCGTGACGCACCTCAATCGACCGAACATGCCCATCACCGAGTTGATGGAACGGAGCCTCGTGACGGTCGAAGCCACGGACGATCAGGAAGCGGTGGCCAAGAAAGTCGCCGACTTCGATTTCCCCGTAATTCCGGTCGTGGACCACGAGCAGCATTTGCTGGGCATCATCACTCACGACGACGTGATCGACGTGCTGAAACAAGAGGCGACGGAGGACGCCTATCTGGCAGGCGCCGTCGGGCGGATCGAGGACGAGTATCTTGCGATCCCATGGTTTGAGTTTGCACGACTTCGGGCGAAGTGGCTCGCACTGTTGTTCGTGGGAGCGATGGGGACCATTTTCGCGCTACGAACCTACCATGCCACGCTCGCGCGCGTGGAGTGGCTGGTCTTCTTTCTGCCGCTGCTTGTGGCGTGCGGAGGCAACTCTGGCAGCCAATCGGCGACGCTTATTATTCGGGCGCTTGCGACGGGGGAAGTATCGCCCGTGCTGTGGTGGACTGTGGTTTGGCGCGAGCTGCGGACTGGACTCGCCCTTGGCCTCTTTTTGGGATCGATCGCCTATGTGATTGCCTGCCTGATGGTGTCCCCGCTCGACGCACTCGTGATCCCGTTGACCCTGATTCTCGTCGTGACGTGCAGCACCCTTGTCGGTTCCTTGATGCCGCTCTTGTTTGCAAGATTGGGCTGGGACCCCGCCTTGATGAGTACTCCGTTCGTGACGGTAATCATCGACGTCCTTGGTATCTTCATCTACATGAACGTCGCGATACTGATGCTGGCAGAACTGTCGAGTTAGCGTATTTCCAGAAGCGCTGTAGCTGGGGGTGGCTGGGGCAACGCTCGAGATCGTTTTCAATAGCTGGGGCGTTGCCCCAGCCACCTACCCCCATGTCTGCGGCGGAGCCCGATTTACACGTCCAGGATCGGGTGCCCCACGTACATCTGCAGCACCTGGCTTTGCACCTTGATGGCGCGGATCAGGATCCAGATTTGATCCTGCGTGAAGCGGTCGGGATCGGATGCCGCCAGGTTTTCCAGCTCTTCGGTCATGGCCGCGTGTTGATCCGTGGCCACCTGCAGCTTGAGGCCGGTCCGCTTCCAGGCATCCTGAAGCGAGCGCTGGTCGCGGAGCATCTGCTGATCGTCGACCGTATTGGCCAACAGCAGGCACAGCCGGGCCACGTCCTGAGGCGTGGCGTTGGGCTGCAGCCGTTCGATGTGCTGGGCCAATTCCGTGCAGGTCATCGTGTTTTGTTGTGGCTGATTCACGGTCGTGATTTGGCGTACTCTAGGTGTTGGCTTCCATGAGGTGGCAATGGGTTGTTTCAGTTGTTGGCGAAACAGGATGTCCGTGCCGACTTATGTTGGCGGCCAGCAGGCTCGGTTGGCGTGCGTGATGAGGAGATTTTCAAAAACAAGTTTCTATGGACGGCTGCCCCGGAGACGGCCGCGCCAACCCATCGGCCCGTCGTCCAGGAAATTCTAGCTCATGCGGCGCGCCGTGCGGTGTGCCTTTAGGGACGGGAAAAACAAGCCGTTCCGGTAACAAGTTCGGCCGGCGCCAATCCGGTCGAATGTAGTAGCGTGCGTCGGTGTGTCCGCGTGTTCGACGACCGGATGCTGGCCTTTTGCCTGCACACGCGGCATAATCAATAGGGTCGCCTTAACCGGAGTCCGCCCGCATCGCCCAGACATTTTCGCGAGGCCTCACCGATGAAAGTTTGCCCCCATTGCGCCTGCTCGATGGATTCGGAATCACGCACAGCAATTCGCCCCGTCTGCCCGCATTGCGGCACAGCCGTTCCGTCGGCCGCGGACCGCCCGTGGACGGACGTGGCCCGCGTCACGAACCTGGCGGAGGCCGGTTTTCTGACCGACGAATTGGTCGGCCACGACATGGATGCGCGGATCCATCAACTGGAGGAGTTCAGCGCGATCACCGATCGGTGGGCGACGGCGTACTTCATTCGCGTGCCCAGCGAACAAGCGCCCGCGGCGGCGGCGTGGATTCGCGAGCAACTGGCCGACGACGCGGCCACCGAAACGGACGGCGAACCGGGCGGGTTCCGCTTTTCGACGATGGACGAATCGATCGACCCGGTCTTTTGGCGACCCGTTGTGCTCGTGGTGCTGGCCGGCGTGGCCAGCTTTGTGCTGGGCCAGCACTTTTCCGATCAACAAGGGAGAAGGATGCCGTCCGGCAAATCGCTGTCGACCGCGGTGGATCGGATCGGCCGGCCGTTGGTGACCGAACCTGCGCCGGGCCAGCCGCGTCATAGGCTGGTGTTCGACCGGCGGCGCGAGGCGTGGTTTCTGGACTCCGACAGGGACGGCGACGGCGTCTACGACGGCCGGCAGCAGTTTCACGCCTCGGGCGCGGCGTGGTAGGGGGATCAATTATCACCCTCTGCCAGGCCCTCACCCATCGGGTGTGGGCCTGGGAGAGGGTTTTATTAATTGAAAGGAGTTCACTTGGCCGTTCTGGGCGTCAACATCGATCACGTGGCCACGGTCCGAGAGGCCCGCAAGACAAACGAGCCGGACCCGGTATGGGCGGCCACGCTGGCCGAATTGGGCGGGGCCGACGCGATCACCATCCACCTCCGCGAGGATCGCCGGCACATCCAAGAGCGCGACCTACGGGTACTGATGGAATCGGTGGCCGTGCCGATCAATTTGGAACTGGCGTGTGCCGAGGAGGTGCTGGCGATTGCATGTGACGCCGGGCCGCACCAGGCGACGCTGGTGCCGGAGCGACGCGAGGAGGTAACCACGGAAGGTGGCCTCGACGTGGTGGGTTCACGATCGCGCGTGGGCGATGCAGTTCGCCGGCTGGCGGACGCGGGCATTGTGGTCAGCCTGTTCCTCGATCCCGACCCGGCCCAAATCGACGCCGGGGCAGCGCTCGGGGCGAAGGCGATCGAATTGCACACCGGCGCGTACGCCCTGGCCTCGACGAAGCACCAGGTGCAGCAAACGCAGGCCGAGCTCGAGACGCTGGTTGCCGCCGGCCAAAGAGTCCGTGCTGCAGGACTCGTCCTCAACGCCGGTCACGGCCTCACCTACCGCAACGTGAAGCCGGTCGCCGCGATCGAAGGCATGCACGAGCTGAACATTGGCCACAGCATAATCGCCCGCGCGATCATGGTCGGCCTGGAGCAAGCCGTGCGGGACATGAAGCGGTTGATTTCTTGAGCCTGTAATAACGACTCGAAGGCAACTTTGCCAAACAGTTGTGAGTCGTGGTATACTTCTCATATGACGCAATTCATCCATGCCATCTACGAACATGGCGTATTCCGGCCGTTGGATCCGGTTGCACTTCCGGAGCATGAGCGGGTTTCGCTGACTGTTGCCCGCGCGAACGACAGTGGCGAAGACACGCTGAAAGATCAGCGGGCAGCCGCGCTGCGTGCTGCGCTGGAGGAGGCTGCGCGGATGCCGCTGGAAGGCCCGAACGACGGCTTTAGCGGAGCAGACCATGATCAGATTCTCTATGGCTGGCAGAAATGATCCTTGTCGACACAGGCGCATGGTATGCGGCTTGCGTACCGAGTGACCCGCGCCATCAGGAAGTTGCCCAACTTCTGGCCCGATTCGGCAGGGAACTATTCACCACAGATTTCATCGTTGACGAAACGATCACATTACTTCGGGCGCGCAGAGAGAGAAGTCGTGCGATTAGCTTTGGAGAGGACTTGTTGATTTCGGGCGTCACGCCGATTGAATTTGCAACACTTTCTGACCTGATCAAAGCGTACCAGGTACTGATTCAATATCGTGACAAGGAATGGAGCTTCACCGATTGCACCAGCTTAGTGGTGATGCAGCGATCGGCGAACCGAGAGGTGATTTCGCTCGACCAGCATTTCCGCCAGATGCCGGGTATCACTGTTTATCCTTAGTGCGCCGCCGCAGGCAGCATCTACCAGGCGTTATCCAACAGATCGAGCGGCAACTGCTTGATCGCTTCGATGGCGGACTCGGGCAGTGAATAATTCCTCACCGTGTTGTCCACGATACTTCGCGCCAGCCGCGGCCAGGCGAGAAGTTGCCCGATGATCCAGATGGCGGGCAGGATGCTGAGCGGATCGTCGCGGAAGCGGGTCAGCTCGTCTTGGCCATTCTCATAGAGGCCGCGGCCCGCGCGCCAGTCGCGGAGCTGCTGCAGGAGCGCGCCGCGGCCCTGTCCCTCGTAGGCGGCGCTCATGAGAATCATGACCAGGTTCTGAGTGCGGACGCCGATGCGGCCGAGCGGCGCCGGCGGCGGCGATTCGCCGCGCGAGACGCGCACCAAAAGCTCCGGCAGATTGAGGCCGCTCAGTAAGGCGTTGACGGTCTCGCCGATCCGCGGGTTGGCCTCGATGTATTCGGGCCGGCCCGTTTCGCGGTCGTAGAAGTAATCGATAAACAACGCACCGTGCCAACCGATATGCTCGCCCAACCGCCCGATGTGCTCGCGAACGAGCGGATGGTCGGCGCTGGTGCGGGCGGTCGACATGCCTCCGACGCCGAGCCGACGCGCCTCGAACGAGTGGATGCCGACCAGCCGCCCGCGATCAAAAACGGCCTGCACCGTCGAAAGCACGCCCCGAGCCGGTTGCTGAACGAGCGCCTCGGAACTTCCGTTGAGCCGCCCGTCTTTTCTGAGCTCGTCGACGCGACGATCGAGCGCCGCGCGATCCTCGATGTGAAACACGCCGCCGCCGGCCGTGCTATGGGACAGCTTCAAATAGAACGGGTACTGCCACTCGTGATCGAGATCCTCGCGGCAGCGGACGATGACCGACTCGGGCTGCGGCAGGTCGAGTTCGCGGAGCAGCCGGCTGAACTCGGCCTTGTTTTGCAGTCGTTCGAGCACCGCGAACTCGGGCAGTGCGAGTCCCACGTGGGGCATGAACGCGTCGCGAAAGCGGCTCAGCAGGTACACCTGTTCGTGCGTCGGCAACAGCACGTCGTATCGCCCCCGGCCAATCTTGCGGGCCAGGAAACGCAAAAACTTTTCCGGCTTCTTCGAAAACGAGGGCGAGAGCATCCGCCAGCGGACGAACCAGGAAAACCAGCTCTGGCACAGTGGGTCCGGGTCGCAAACGTCGATCTGGTACCGCCCCCCCAGCGGGTAGAGCGTCTGCCGCGCCGACAGGCTGGCCCCTTCCGTGAACAGAATGCGGAGGCGCTCGGCCGACTGCGGCGCGCCAACCGCCGGTGTGCGTTCGATGGACGTGGTAACTAACAAGGTGGTGGGTGAGATCTCGGTAGAATAGGATGCCCGTTCAACGACGCTGATTCTTAGCCCAACATACTCGGCCGCATCTTGTCCGACCACCCCATCTCTCATATTTTGAACGGGACTTGATACTGCCTTCAGGAAACTGCGAGTGGATTATTTTTGTGATAAAGTGGCGCTGGTGACGGGCGGGGCGGCGGGAATCGGCGCGGAACTGGTGCGCCAGTTGTCGGCCGCGGGCGCTGCGGTCGTCGTTGCCGATATCGACGGCGCGGCCGCGCAGTCACTGGCCGACGAATTGGGGAAGGGCGGTATGCGGGTGCGGGCGTGCCGGACGGACGTGTCACGCTTCGCGGATGTCGAGCAAGCGGTGCAAACGGCGGTCCGCGAATTTGGACGCCTCGATCTGATCTTCAACAACGCGGGCGTGGGCCTGGCGGGCGAGCTGCGCGATCTGGAATTGTCCGACTGGCAGCCGCTGGTGGATGTCAACTTGTGGGGCGTCATTCATGGAGTGCATGCCGCGCTGCCGGTGATGCTCCGGCAGGGGCAGGGGCAGATCGTCAACGTCGCGTCGGCCGCCGGTTTGGTACCCCGACCGGGGATGGTTCCATACGCGACGACGAAGTACGCCGTCGTGGGCCTTTCCACGTCGCTGCGCTACGAGTTGGAGGACCTGGGGATCCGTGTCAATGTCGTCTGCCCGTTTAACGTCGCTACATCGATTTTCAAAAATACCAAGTTTCGCAATATCGACGGCGAAGCGATGCTGGCGGCGGTTCCTTTGAAGCAGCAACCGGTCGAACGCTGTGTCGACGAAATTCTGCGCGGGGTCAGTCGCGATCGGGCGATCATCAGCATGCCGCGATTCGCGCGGTTCGAGTGGTGGCTGTACCGCCACTTTCCGCGGGCCGCCGGTTTGCTATTGCGGCGCCGCCGGTCGCTATTTCGCGATCACCGTCTCACGCCCTCTTCTGGCGGCGGAGGAAACAAGACGTGAACGCGACGTACTTCACCGGCAAAGTGGCGTGGGTGACGGGCGCTTCGTCGGGCATCGGCGAGGCCCTGGTCCGTACGCTGGCCGAACGGGGCGCATCGCTCGTGCTCTCCGCGCGCAATGAAGATCAGCTCCGCAAGGTTCAGGTGGCCTGCGCGAACGCTGAGCGCCATCGCGTGCTTCCGCTCGACATGCTCGCGCCTGCCACGTTTGAACCGGCTGTGCAAACCGTATTAAGCCGCTTTGGGCACGTCGATTTGCTCATTCATTGCGCCGGGATCAGCCAGCGTGCCCACGCGGCCGAAACGCACACCGACGTCGACCGGCGAATCATGGACGTCAATTACTTCGGTCCGATGGCGCTCACGAAACAGGTGCTGCCGTCGATGCTCGCCCGCCGCGCGGGGCAGATAGTCGTCGTCAGCAGCCTGCTGGGCAAGTTTGGCGCGTCGAACCGGTCGGCGTACTGTGCGTCGAAGCACGCTCTGCACGGCTTTTTTGATTCGCTCCGCGCCGAAGTGGCCGCGAATGGGATCACCGTGACGCTGGTCTGTCCGGGATTCGTCCGCACGAACGCCTCGCGGAATGCCTTGCGCGGCGACGGCACACCGCACGACCAAATGGACGAGCAGTTGTCGCGAGGATTGACCAGCGAGGAGTGTGCCCGGCACATCGTGCGGGCCATCGAGCGCCGCCGCCGCGAAGTGTATATTGGGCGAACAGAAAAGCTGGCCGTGTATTTGAGCCGATTTGCGCCGGGCCTGTTCAGCCGGCTCATGCGTGCGACGAAACTAAAGTGACTTTGGTACCGGAGATGACGAAATGGGAACTGTGAGCGTCATCACCGGTGCCGCGGGGCTGGTCGGCAGTCACGTCGCCGAACATCTGTGCGGGCGCGGCGTGGCCGTTCGCGCGCTAGTCCGTCCCACCAGCGACACCAGCTTTCTGCGGACTCTCCCAGTCGAGCTGGAGGTCGCCGATCTCGACGACCCGTCGCACTACCCGCGGGCCTTGGAAAATGCCGACACGGTCTACCACAGTGCCGGGTTCGTCCGCGAATGGGGAACCTGGGACGATTTCTACACCGGCACAGTGGCGACTACGCGGAATGTAATCCAGGCTTGCCGCGACGCCGGCGCCGGCCGCTTCGTCCACGTCAGCTCGATTTCCGTCTACGGCAACCCGCCCGAGGCGGCCGGCCAGATCACCGAGGATTCGCCGATCGGGCAGCATTTGTGGCGCGGCGACTACTACGGTCGGGCCAAGATCATGGCGGAGGAAGTGGTGCGCGGTTACGACAACCACGTAATTGTCCGCCCCAGTTGGATTTATGGTCGCCGCGACCACGTGTCGATTCCCCGCGTCGTGCAGAAACTGCGCGAACGTAGCGCCCGCGTTGTCGGCCCCGGCGATAATCGACTCAACCTCGTCAACGCCCGCGACGTGGCGCGGGGAATCGTGCTGGCCGCCGAGTCGCCGCGAGCCGTGGGACAGGAGTATCATTTGTGCAGTCCGGGCGAGATCACGCAGCGGGAGTTTTTCGACTTCCTGTCCGAGCGGCTTGATCTGCCGCGGGCCGGTCGCCGCGTGCCGTTCGGAGTCGCATGGTCGGCGGCGACGCTCTTGGAGTTTCTGTTTCGTACCGCCGGCAGCAAGTCTCCGCCCCCATTCACCCGCCGCGCGCTGCTGATGATCAGCCGGCCCACGCGGTTCAGCATCGCCAAGGCGGAGCGCGAGTTGGGCTGGCGGCCGGAAATTCCCGTGCGCGAAGGGCTCGAAGATGCGCTACAGTGGTACCGCGATGCCGGAACGCCAGCCGCGCGCCAGGCTTCTGCATGACCGGAATCCCCCTGTCCAAATCTGGGGATTTGGGTAAAATGCTTGGACTTTCCTTAGGCGGACTGTTTGCTTCGTCATGGAGGCCCTGCCGGCTCCGCCCTACTGAGTTTCGCTCCCCCATAAGTCGATGGAACCGATGGCCACCGTTATCGCACCCCAATCACGGACGAAGTCATTCTCCGACCCGGAGTTCAAAAAGCGGCTGCAGGAGCTGCGGCAGACTGACAACTGGCACAACTGGTACTACTTGATCCGCACCTACGTGATGCTGTTCGCGGTCATCGGCGGCGCGATCTGGTTCTACCACTTCACGCGGGATGGCGGGCTGTCGTTGCTGTGGAACGTGCCGGTATTCTTCGTGGCGATCGTGCTGGTGGGGGCGCTGCAGCATCACATGGGCAATCTGGCCCACGAGGCCGTGCACCATACGCTATTCAGGAACCGCTGGCTCAACGACCTGGTGTCGGAGTGGCTCTGCTCGTTCCCCATGTTCAGCTCGACATTTCACTACGGGCTGCACCACCTGGCCCACCATCAGTTCGTCAACGACCCGGTCCGCGACCCGGACATCTCGCAATTGCAGAAGAGCGGGCACCGGCTCACGTTTCCGATCGTGCGCGACGAGTTCATCGACGTGCTGTTTCGCCAGATGTGGGTGCCGAACCTCGTTCGCTACAGCCTGGCCCGGGCCGAGTACGATTCGCTGGGGACGGCCAACAATCCATACATCAAGGAAGACTGGGAGTATTCGAAGCTGCCGCAGCGGATTACCGTCGCCTACCTGTTAACGACGGTGGCGATGCTCACCGGCCTGGTGATGTTCGGCAACGCGGTGCTGCTGGCGGTTGTGCCGGCCGTCGCTTGGGCCGGGATCATGGCGGTGCTGTGGATGTTGCCGGAACGGTACTACTATCAAAGCAAGATTCGGCCGATCCTCTCGATCCGCGTGCTGGGAATGATGCGGACCACGTTTTTGACCCTGATGTTTTGCGCGCTGGCGTGGGCCACGTGGGCGACGGGCGACTGGTGGGGCGCGTATTTTATCCTGCTGTGGGGCATTCCCCTGCTCACGTCGTTTCCGCTCTTCATGGTGTTGCGGCAAATCGTGCAGCATGGCAACGGCGACCGCGGCTGGATGACGAACACCCGCGTGTTCGACTGCCATCCGCTCATGAACTTCGCTGTCTTCCCCATCGGGCAGGACTACCATCTGCCGCACCACATGTTCTCATCGATCCCGCACTACCGCCTCAAGGCGCTGCACGAGGCCATGGCCGGGTATCCGGAATATGCGGAAGAAGCTACGGTCGTTGAGGGTTACATCTGGCCGAAAGAGCGCCCACCGACGCGGCCGACCGTGGTCGACGTGCTCGGCCCGGAGTATGCCCCGCAAGAGTTTCACGACGTGTACATCGACAACAGCGTACTCGAGGGCCAGAACGTCACCGAGCAGGAGAAGGGCGAAATTCTCGAAGACGGCGCCCGTGAAGCCGAACGCGTTCGACGCGAGGCCCGCGTCGGCAGTTGGAATTTGACCGGCTAGAGCAGCAGTAGCTGAATTCGCAAAGAATTCAGTTGTTACACCAGTAGCTGAATTCGCAAGATTCAGTTGTTACACTCGCCGGCAAAGACTGAATTTTTGCAAATTCAGCTACTCGCAATCCAATCTCAAGCGAATCCGCGGCGATCGCGGCCCGGCAGCGTATCCGGATTGATGCCGCGCTGCTGCAATCGTTCCTGGAGCCGGCGGCGGTACTCGGCCCGCTGGGCGCGTTCCTTGGGCGTGCTGCGGTCGAGCCGCTGCTTGGCCCGTGCATCGCGCTGGGCTTCGGTCATGTTGCGGCCTCCGCCGCGGTCGCCTCGTCCGTTGCGGTTGGCAGCAGCCTGGTTTTGATTCGGCTGGTTGCGGCGCTCCATCATGCGATTGATCGATTCATCGAGCCGCTTCTGCTGGTCCGGCCGCGACATGGCGAAGAACTCGTCCATCCGCTGCTCGGACCGCTGTTGCCACTGTTCGCGGCCGGCGGCAAACACGGCCCGCCGCTGATCGTCGGACAAACTCGCGAGCCGCTGCCGGAACTGGTCGCGCAGCTGGTCGCGCTCGGCGTCCGGGAGGTCGGCGGACATCTGGTCGCGTATCTGCTGCAGCTCGGCCACCGCCGCGTCCGTCCCGCCGATGAAGCCGAACAACCAGGCGATCGCGACCAACAACAGCAACACCACTGTGCCAATCACCGCATTACGCATATTCATTTGTGTTCTCCCTTGGGCAGAAATGGGTGGCACGTCCCTGAGCCTCGGCGAAGGGCGTGGTGCTTTCGATTCGTCGCTCACCACGCCCATCGCTTGACGCTCTGGGCGTGCCACCCGAAATCCGTTCAGTCCTCCGCGACAATCAGTGCGTCCACATGCCCATCCAGATACAGAAAGTTTTTAGAGCCATCCTCGCCTTCCGGCCCATGGACCGACTCGAAGTCGTACACGATCCATACGCGGGTGGAGCTACGCTCGTCGCCGCGGCGCGAGATGCGCACCTGCTCGCGTGTCTTCTTCGCCAGCCGCCACGCGGGGTACTCGTAACTTAGCCCTTCCTGGTCGAAGTAACTCAGCCCTTCCTCACGGAGATACTTCCGATCACTCGGGCAGTGAAACAGCTCGTTGTTGTTTTCGACGCGATCGCCCAGCACTTCGACGATACTTGGCAAACGTGGCTCGGGGTTCACGCTCTTGGGCATCGAAGCCGCGTCAGGAAACTTGCCGCGGCTGCCCTGAGCGTCGACGTACTGGTCGAGCGCCAGCCCAATTTGACGCAGGTTCGACATGCACTGCGTCTTGCGCGCCGATTCGCGAGCCGCCTGCACCGCAGGCAGCAACAGGCCCAACAGAATCCCCACGATCGCGATCACGACCAGGAGTTCAACCAAGGTGAACGCGCGAAGTCGGCGGCGGCAGCCATTCATGGCGCAAAGGCTCCTCACGCGGGATAGCCCGCGACGTTTGTCGCCAGCCGACAATTCATTGAACCCCGTGGTGCCGCACGGGTTTCGCGTCCGTAAGAAATGCGTGAAGATTGCCAGCCCAACTGGCGGCAAAAAACGAACTAGAATTTAGTAGCGTCCCCGCTGCTGGCAGGCCCACCAATTGCCAGCACGGCAAGACGTGCATATCATGCCCCCTGCGAGCCCTCACACCGGCTCGCTCCCAATGGGAGAGGGCGAGTCAGGGGCTCGCGTTCACTTGATCAACGGCTGGGAGGTCGCGTTGCGATGAAGAAGACGAAAGGTGAGGCGTTTGCCGGGCTGAGCGTGGCGATGATCACGCCGCTGGCCGGCGGCGAGGTCGATTACGAGACGTTCCGCAAACAGATCGAGTTTCAGATCGCGGCCGGCACCACCTGCCTCGTGCCGGTGGGCACGACCGGCGAATCGCCGACGCTGAGCCACGAGGAGCAGGAACGCGTGATCGCGTTCGTCGTCGAGACCGTCAGCGGTCGGGCCAAGGTCATGCCGGGCACCGGCTCCAACAGCACCAGCGAAGCGCTGCGGCTGACAAAGTCGGCCGAGAAGGCCGGCGCCGACGCGGCCCTGCAGGTCGCTCCCTATTACAACAAGCCGACGCAACAAGGCTTCTACGAACACTTCAAGCTGCTGGCCGAGGAAACCGGCCTGCCGCAGTGCATTTACAACATCCCCGGCCGCACGGGCAAGAACGTCGAGCCCGAGACGATCATCCGGCTGGCCGAGCTGGAAAACATCACGATGGTCAAGGAGGCGACCGGCGTGCTCGACCAGGCGTCGCAAATCATCTCGGCCACCAACCTCACGGTGCTCAGCGGCGACGACAGCCTCACGCTGCCGCTGATGGCGATCGGCGGTCGCGGCGTGATCTCGGTCGTCGGCAACATCGTGCCCAAGGACATGATCGCGATGACCACCGCGATGGATCAGGGCAACCTGGCCGAAGCGCAGAAGTGGCACCACAAGCTTTTTCCGCTATGCCGCGATATGCTCGGCCTGGCCACGAACCCAATTCCGATCAAGGCAGCGATGAAGCTGCTGGGTCGCGACAAGGGCGAGCTCCGCCTGCCGATGACGGCGCTCGACGACGCCAGCATGACGAAGCTGAAAAAGACGCTGGCGGATTACGGATTGCTGTAAGCGAATCCTTTGGATGGCGTGGCACGTCCCTGAGCCTCAAGCGAAGGGCGTGGTTGATACTGACGGAGCTGGCCACGCCCATCGCCGGAGGCTTCTGGGAGTGCCACCCTCAGTAGCGCCATGCCGCGATTGCTGATCCTCTGCGAGTACCCGACGCTGCTCGGTGGCGAGCGGTCGATGCTCGCCACGTTGCCGGCGATCGCGGCGGCGGGATTCGACGTCCGCGTGGCTGCTCCGCCGGCCGGCCCGCTGGCCGACGCGCTCCGCCAGCAAGGCGTGTCGCTGGTCCCTTGGTCGGCACATGGCGATGGCGAGGAGCGACTGCAGCTCGACCAATCGCGCGCCGAGCTGGCCAGCCTGTTCTGCCAGGTGCAGCCCGACCTGGTCCACGCCAACAGCCTGTCGACGGCCCGCATCTCTGGACCGGTGGCATCGGAGGCCGGCCTGCGCAGCGTCGGCCACTTGCGCGACATTGTGAAGCTGTCGCGGCAAGCGATCGACGACTTGAATCAACACCGGCGGCTGATCGCGGTTTCGCACGCCACGCGCGACTTCCACGTCGCTCAGGGCATCGACGCCACACGCTGCGTGGTCGCGCACAACGGCGTCGACCTGAACGCCTTCTGCCCGCGCCCGTCCACCGGCTATCTGCACCGCGAGCTTGGCCTGCCCGCGAACGCTCGCCTGGTGGCCACGATCGGCCAACTCGGCCTGCGCAAGGGGACCGACGTGGCCCTGGCGGCCGCATTGCAAGCGGCCGGCGACTTGCCCGACGTTCACTGGCTCATCGTCGGCGAGCGGACGTCCGGCAAGGTGGAATCGCGCGAGTTCGAGGCCTTGTTGCAATCGATCGCGGCGGAAGCGCCGCTCGCCGGGCGAGTGCATTTCCTGGGCAGCCGCAGCGACGTGCCGCGACTCATGAACGAATGCGCGCTGTTGGTCCACGCGGCGCGGCAGGAGCCGCTCGGCCGCGTGCTGCTCGAAGCGGCCGCCAGTGGACTGGCCATCGTGGCCACGGACGTCGGCGGCACGCGGGAAATCTTCCCCACCGACGCCGATAGCGCCGTGCTCGTGCCGCCGGACAACCGCCTGGCGATTGCGGAAGCCATCACGAAATTACTCCACGACGAACCGCAGCGACAGTCGCTCGGCCAAGCGGCCCGCCGCCGCGCCCAGGCGGCATTTAATATCCACCTCGCCGCCAGCCAACTGCTAAGCCAATACCAAAAGCTGCTCGAATAGCGAGCCGCCCGGGGACTGTCCCAATTTTGCGCAGCAAAATGGGACTGTCCCCTCCCTGACCAACGACCACTTTTTTCTTGCGTTCCCCGGTCCTTGCCGTATATGCTAGTCGGGGTTGCCTGGAGGCCGCCGACTATCAGCGATCTGGCAGTTTCGCTTACGCCGAGGCCGGGATGCAAAGTCGACACCAGCATTTCCGCACACGCGGCTTCACCCTCATCGAACTACCTGTAGTGAGCAAGCGTCGATGCGGAGCATTTACGCTGGTCGAACTACTCGTGGTGATCGCCATCATCGGCGTGCTCGTCGCGCTCCTGTTGCCGGCCATTCAGTCGGCCCGTGAGTCGGCGCGCCGCGCCAGTTGCGCAAACAACCTGCACCAGATCGGCGTCGCCCTGCAATCGTTTCACAACGATCGCAAGAAGCTGCCGCCGTCGCGATACTTCAATGGATACCCGACCTGGTTCGCCATCGTTCTGCCCTATGTCGAAGAGCAGAACCTCGGCCATCTGTGGCGCCTTGACCAGCCGTTCTACGCCAACGCGAACCGGACGCCGCGAGAAACATTGGTGCCCATCTTCGGCTGCCCGTCGCGCGTCGGCACCAACCTGGTCCGCGACAGCCAGGGAAATTCAGGAAACAGCGCCACGCTCGCGGCCCGCGGCGATTACGCCGGCAACGCCGGGAGCGATAACCCCAGCGGCGCCTATCCCGCCTATTGGCGGCCCTCCGCCAACGGCGTCCTGATCACAGCCCGCATGTTCGACATTCCAGGCTATCCCGATCGCCGTTGGCAATCGGAGATCAGCTTCCGCCGGATCACCGACGGCCTCTCCAAAACGCTGCTCGTCGGCGAGAAGCACATCCCCTACGGAAATCTGGACGCCCAAGGCTCCCTCTACAACGGCGACAACCAGAACAACTGTGCCCGCGTCGCCGGCCGCTACGCGCCGTTGGCCAACACGCCGGTCGACCGCACCAACTGCCGCTCGGTGAGTGGTTGCCAGAACTGCGTCTGCGACAATTTCGGCAGTTGGCACCCGGGCATCTGCCAATTTGTATTCTGCGACGGCCACGTCGCGCCGCTGGCCGTCGACATGGACGCAACAGCCCTCGACCGCCTCGCCACCCGCGCCGACGGCCAAGCCATTACCGGCGACTTGTGACTATCTCCCTCTCCCTCTGGGAGAGGGCCGGGGTGAGAGCGCTCCGGTGTCACTCGCCGCGGCGAGTGCGTTCGGCGGAGCGCCGGAATATCCGTCAAAACCGGTAGCATCACCGGCTTTCAGATTCCCCATTTACCGTAACACATCCAACTTCGCGCGTAAGAGCAAGTGGAGTCGAGGCGTGTTGCCTCGGCCCAAACTACTCGTCTCGGAATAGTGGAGGTGTATTATGGTTCGCAGATTCTTTTCTCTCGCAGTGACCTGTGGAGTCGGCATTTCGGCCCTGCTCCACACGTCGCCGGCCGCCGCTGAAAAATCAAAGTGGTGGCCAACGTCCAAGTCGAGCTCGGCCAACAGCCGTGGCATGAGCTCGTCCAACAGTTCGACGAAAGGATTCGCCAGGAAAAAGTTTCAGGGAATAACCGGTCAGGGGGCACACATGACGGACGGCGCCAACAGCCCCAGTTCGAAGGGCCTGAAACTTGGAAAGCAGTTCACCGGACCGCTCAAGTTTAAAGAGCCGCTCAACCTGGGCGGCGCGAATGGATTTCCCAGCAGTGGCGGTCCTGCCAACGACGGCTTGGTTCCGTACACGCCCCCCAATTTCGGACCTCGAGGCCGTTCGCGCCCGACGCTGCCAGCGTTCGACAGCAACAAGTTTGCCGATGCGCTGAAGAACTCCAATCTCCAGCCGATGCAACCGATGCAGCCCGGCTTCGGCCTGGACGACATTGCGGGCGGAGCCGAAAACGGTCCTGGAAACAACGGCGACGCTGCCGATCCGGGCCAAGGCGCGGGCGGCCAGGCCGATCCGAATCCGGATGATGACAACCCGCATGATGCCATCCTGCCGAACCCGCATCATCCGCACGATGACGATTGCGATCACGACTGCCCGTTCCCCTGGTGGCCGCCCGTGATCATCGGTGGTGGCGATTGCGACTACTACTGCCCCACCGTGATCGAGCAACCGATCGTCCTCCAGACGCTCCCCGCGACCATCGACCTGCAGATTGTTGACGTCCGCATCGTCGACTCCGGCGACGCGGCGCACAACCGCGGTCCGCGGTACCGAATCGTGTTCACCAACGTCGGTACGGTGGCCGCCGGCAACTTCCAACTGATGGCGATGGCCAGCCGCGACGGCAAACCCAGCGCGGCGCTCCCCGCCGCCACGGCCGAAGTCGTCACGCTCGCGCCCGGCCAAGTCGCCAGCGTCGACGTCCGCCTGCAGCTAACTGAGGACCTGTCGACGATGGGCGCGCTGATCGTGGTGATCGACAGCGCGGTCGAGATCATGGAAACCGACGAGCAAAACAACGTCGCCGTCCTCGACCGCACCAGAATTGCTACCGCCGAAGCGGTCGCCGCCACGAAGCAGTAAGCAGTCGTTTGACCTTGGAAGGTCGACACACGAAACCGACAAGGCCGGCCCGCACGAAGCGGCGCCGGCCTTTTCTTGTTCACAAGAATTAAGGTTTCTGCGTCAATTCATTGCGCAGTTCGTCGAAAAATGTTTCGTACTGCTTATCTTCAGGTCCACCGGGCGGCCGGGCAATAATGTTGCTCGGAGTGCGAAACATGTCGCCGTTGCGAAGTCGAAATTCGGCGCGAAACTCCGCGCCACGTCCTCCGCGAGTGTCGCGAACCTCGCGCGTGGCACGCACTTGCTGAATGTTTCCACGTGATACGTCCCAACTGCGGTAAAGTGACTCGACATGTATGTCGTCTCCGCGGACAGCGACGCGGTACACGCAGTTCAGAGGCTCCAGGACGACAACGATAAAGATGATCCACAGGATTAACGCGCTCAGAATTCCAATGATGCAATATGCTCCCACTCGGATCACCAGCGGTCCCGTTGTATCGGTGCCGGGTTTTTCGCGAAACCGATAGTGTTCCTTAGAAAGCTGGGGCCAGAACCACCAAATCAATAATCCGGGAATGCAAACGAAACCAAGAATGGTAGCAATGTTTAACAACCCGCCTTTGAAGCTTGTAATGGTGAATTCAACGCCCCCATTCACGCGTTTCGTTGTCGCATGAATTGTGTCTCCAGGGATTAAAGAGTCGAGAACGGCAATCGTCCCGATCCACAATCCGATTGCCAGTAGGCAAACGCCGAATTTCCAAGGCGTAAAAGCAATTCGCCAATTTGCAGATGACGATTCGCGCTCTATGGGTGGCTCTCGCATTTCGGCATGATACTCGAAAGTGCTCAAGGAGGCTGCCTTTCAGGAACTCAGGCCGACCTACTCGACTCGCGCTCGCTTTTTCGAAACGGAATGTAAAAGAAGCCGTCAGCCGTCAGCCATCAGCTCTCAGCCACAAACGGTCGAGAGTCGAGGGCCGAGAGTCAGAAACTAGGAAGTGCTGTCAGCCGTC
>JBIOWO010000285.1:0-13563 GCA_044868555.1 Lacipirellulaceae bacterium
CAACAATCTTCTGGCCGGATTGACGGTCGACGCCAGCGGCAACGACCCGACGCGGAACATCCATAATGGTGATGGCACGCGGGTGTTTCGCATCGACGACGGCAACTCAGAAACCCGTCGGCAGGTAGTGATTCTCGGCCTGACACTCACGGGTGGGGACGTATCGGGAAATGGCGGCGCTATTTTCAACAGGGAGGATTTGGCGATCAGCCGTTGCACCATTGCCAATAACTCGGCCGAAAAGGGCGGTGGCATCTACAGCGACGACGGCGCGTTGGCAATCGCGAACTGCACGCTCAACGGCAATGCGGCGAACAGCGGCGGCGGGATCTACGTCGTCGACGGCGCATTGAACGTGGTCAACAGCACGCTCAGCGGCAATACGGCCGATCACAATGGCGGCGGGATGGCGCTGTACCTCAACAGCCAGAACAGCACGGCCAGCATCCGCCATTCGACGATCACCGGCAACGTATCCGATTTCAACCTCGACTTGGATAGCTCGGGCGGCGGAGTTTACGCCCGCGGCGCCGGCCAACTCGAGTTCGAGCACACGATCATCGCCGGCAACATCGATAATTCCGGCGTGTCGCCCGATCTCGATCTGACGACCGGCCCACTCTTCAGCCTGCGACTTCTCTACAGCTTGATTGGAAACAACGCCGGCTCAGGGTTGGGCGCAGCACCGGTTGGCTCGCCGAACGAGGACGGAAACTTAATCGGCGATCCGGACGAAGGCGGCGTGATCAATCCGCGGCTGGACCCGCTGGCCGACAACGGCGGACCGACGCGCACGCACCAACTGCAAAGTAACAGCCCGGCGATTGACGCGGGCATACCGAACGCGGTTGCCGCGGAAGCGGGCGTGCCACTCGAAGATCAACGCGGGGAGGGCTTCTCGCGGATTATCGGGCAGCGAATCGACATGGGGGCGTTCGAAGTTCAAACGCCTACTCCGCCCAATTCGCCGCCAATCGTTGCTAACCCGATCGCCGATCAAGCGGCCACGGTGGGAGCCCCGTTTGAGTTTACGTTTGCGGCCAATACCTTCACCGACGCCGATGGCGACCCGCTGACGTACTTGGCAACACTGAGCACCGGCGGCGCACTTCCGGCATGGCTCTCTTTCAATGCCGCGACGCGAACGATTCAGGGATCTCCAACTGCCGGTGATATCGGTCCGATTACCGTCCGGGTAACCGCTGATGACGGCAGAGACGGGGTCGCTTTCGATGAATTTATCCTGTCGGTGACCACCAATCCACCCGTCGTCACCGTGCCGGGTCCGCAAACGGTCAACGAAGGCGACGTTCTCAATCTTGCAACGCTCGTCAGTTTTTCGGATCCCGATACATTCAACACACATGAGGTGACCATTAATTGGGGCGACGGTACGCCGGACGACGTCGTTACCAACGCGCCAATTGGCTTTGTCGCATTAAGCCATGTCTACGCCGACGACGGCATGTACACGGTCACCGCAACAGTGTCCGATGACCTTGGCGGCAGCGACAGCAAGACGTTCGAAGCGACTGTGAACAACGTCGATCCCACGCTCACCGGCACCGACGGGCTGACCGTCGACGAGGGGCAGTCGTTCACGCTCACCGGACTCGGCGTCGGCCTGTCCGATCCCGGTTTCGACACCGAGACGTTTGCCGACCTGACCATCGATTGGGGCGATGGTACGGCGCCGCTGCCGTACAAAATTACCAATCTGATCAATGGAGCGCCGCTCGTTCGAACCATGGCCCAGTTCGACCATGCGCCGCACGCCTACACCGACGACGGCACGTACACCGTAACCGTCACGGTCCAGGACGATGACGGCCCGGCGGTCTCGCGACAATTCTCGATCGTCGTCGGCAATGTTCCGCCGACGTTGACTGTGAGTGGCCCGGCCAATGTCAACGAAGGGACGGGTTATGTGCTCGATTTGTCGGCGGTCGATCCGGGCTTCGACGAGATTACCAGTTGGACGATCAATTGGGGCGACAGTATTCAGGTGGTGGACGGCGATCCGGCGTTCGTTACTCATGTATACGCCGATGGGGACGCCAACTTCGTCGTCTCCGCCACCGCCACCGATGAGGACGGAACTTATTCGGCCGGCAATACGGTGAGCGTGTCCGTCCAAAATGTCGTGCCGACGCTGACGCTGAATGGGCTCGCGGACGTCAACGAGGGCTCGGAATACAGGCTCAATCTGTCGTCGCTCGATCCGGGCGGCGACGAGATTACCAGTTGGACGATCAATTGGGGCGACCGCGTGGAAGTGGTGACCGGCGATCCGGCGTTCGCCACCCATGTTTACCCGGACGGGGAGGCCAACTTCGTCATTTCTGCCACCGCTACCGACGAGGATGGAACGCACCCGGCCGGCAACACCGTGAGCGTGGCGGTCCACAATGTTCCGCCGACGCTTAGGCTGAGCGGCCCTGCGGAGATCAATGAAGGATCGATCTACACGCTGACGCTCTCGTCCGCCGATCCGGGCCCCGATACCATTGCGAGCTGGACGATTAATTGGGGAGACGGCGACTCGCAGCTAATCAACGGCAGTCCGGCCAGCGCTGTGCACGTGTATGCCGACGGCGACGCGAACTTCACTGTCTCCGCCAGCGCCGCCGATGAGGACGGAACGCATGCGGCCGGCAATACCGTGAGCGTGGCGGTCCGCAACGTTGTGCCGACGCTGAACGTTGTAAGCGACCAAAACGTCGACTCGGGAGAGGCGCTGTCGTTGGTGGATCTGGCGGCGATCACTGATCCGGGGTTTGCCAATCTGCTTGCGCCGAGCGCTACCGCGGAGACGTTTCGCGTTTATCTCGATTGGGGCGACGGCACCATCGTGACCGGCACCGCCACGATCGACAGCGTCGGCGGAAATCTGACGCTGACTCGCGCTTCCTTCGATGGCAATCACGTGTACGACACGGCGGATACGTTCCAGGTGACCGTGCGGATAGCGGATGACGACATGTCGGGCAACTTTGCCACCGGCGCCAGCGGAATTGATTTCATCGAAAGCTCGTTCGCGGTGTCGGTCGCTGCGGTCGTCATACCGTTTGAGTTGCCGCTGAGTCAGCCGCCCGATCCGCCGACGGACGACGTGATCCAGGAAGCATTAGTTCTGGTGGGCGACCTGCCGTCGCTGCTGCTGGGGATCCCGCCCGCTTCGTTGACGAGATTTCCAGAGAGCGACGGGGGTGCTGGCGGTGGGGTGCCGGCTCCGCTGCTGTTCGAAGCGCCGTTGGGTGCCCGGTCGATTCTCGACGAGCGAGTGATGCAGGCGGCGTACTACCGGCCGAGCGCGATTAAGCGGGAGGAAGTCGTCGACGCCGTGTTTACGTTGGGCGACATCGAGCAGGTGAGTTTGGTGGGCGTGGATATGGGGGATGATCCAGTTCTTGGTCGCAAGCGAAAGGCCGCGCCCGCGGAGTCGGACGTCCCAGTCGACGAGCCGGCGCCGGCGATGCCGCTGATTGCCGACGTGCCGGTGCCCGAGTTGCCGGCCGGACCAAGTTGGAATTCGCTGGCATTTTGGGCGGCGCTGGCGGGCAGCGGGACGCTGTGGCTAGGCGGCACCTGGTGGTGGATGCGCCGCGGGCGAAAAATGGGGCAAAAATGACGGTGTGGCGCTTCGCTTCGCGAGAGGAATTTCATCTCCCGGAGCGAGATGTGTACACTGAATGGCTGCAACACAATGAGGGTTTGAGCAATGTCGGACAAACGAGAATGGGATAGCCGCGGTCAGGATAAGGTGCATAGTCTGCAAGACCAGGTGGAGACCCAGCGCGACATGTCGCCAATCACGACGATGCCGGACATCGATGCCCTGGGCATCGGCTCGGCCCCCACGCAGGCGCTCGACGGCGAACGCACGGAAGCGGGCCCTGGGACGAGCGTCCCGCAATCCGACGTGCAATCGGGACGCGCGAGCTTCCCCGGCCAGATCGGTCGCTTCAGCTACGTCCGCGTGCTGGGAAAGGGCGCGTTCGGGACCGTGCTGCAGGTGTGGGACCCCGAGCTGCAAACGCATCGGGCGGTGAAGGTGCCGCACCGCGAGCTATTGTCGTCGGGCCGCGTGGATGCGGAGTCGTACGTTCGCGAAGCGCGCAAAGTTGCGCAATTGGGCAAGCATCCGGGGATCGTCGAGGTGCTCGACGTGCAGCGGCTCGAGGACGGCGTGCCGTACGTCGTGTCGGAATACATTTCGGGCGGCAGTCTGGCGAACCGGCTGCAAGGTCCCAAGATGCCGTGGCGCGAGGCGGCCGAGGTGGTGGCGCTGATCGCCGACGGCGTCGCCCACGCGCACAGCAAGGGTATCGTGCACCGCGATTTGAAACCCGGCAACATCCTGCTGACCGACGACGGCCGGCCCGTGGTGGTGGACTTTGGCCTGGCCTTGGACGATGCCGAGTTCAGTTACAAGTCGAGCGTTTGTGGCACGTACCATTATATGAGCCCGCAGCAGGTGCGCGGCGAAGCGAATCGCGTGGACGGCCGGTCGGATATCTACAGCCTGGGCGTGATTCTGTACCAGCTTCTGGCCGGGCGGCTGCCGTACAAGAGTCAAACGATTGACGCGCTCAAGCGCGAGATTCTCGAGGCGGAGCCGACGCCAGTGCGGCAATACAACCCTGAGGTGCCGCCGGAGCTGGAGGCGATCTGCCGCAAGGCGATGGCCAAGGAGCCGGGCGAGCGGTTCAGCACGGCGGCCGATCTGGCCGCGGCACTGCGCGGAGCGTTGCAGTCGAAGGCAGCCGGCGCCCCACAGCCGCAGCGCGCGGTCGAAGCGCCGAAGCGTTGGCTACCGCTGGCCGTGTCGGCGGCGACGTTTTTGATTGTCGCGGCCGCGATCTTCGCGCTGTTTGGATCGCGGCGCGATGCGACGGGCGTGGGAGCGGCGGGCTCGTCGGCTGGCAATCCCGACCTGTTGATCCATTTCCAGAAGGCCGGCGCGGAGGTGTTCGATAAGACGATCCCACGGGCCGATCTGCCGCTGGCCGTGGGCGACAAGGTGCAATTCCACGCCAATTTGCCGAAGCCGATGTATGCCTACTTGTACTGGGTTGCGTCCGATGGCGAGCCGAAGCGGATCTGGCCGAATCCGGAAGTCCCGCTCGATGCACAGCAGCCGGTGACGGAGCTGAGCAGTCCGCCAGGGGCGGACAAGGATTCGCGGCCCAACTGGTGGCAGATTCCCGAGACGGGCGGGGCGCAGGTGTTTTTCCTCGGCGTATCGCCGAACAAGCTGGGAGAAAAGGAATTGGGCGAGTTCCAGAGACAGACGGCCTTCATGCGCAAGCTGCTGCCGGCCGACGAACTGGTGGCCGAGTTCGAGTTCCCTGAGCGGCCCGATTCGTACCGACAGAATGACCGCGGCCAATATCGCACGCGGGGCGCCGATTTGGTGATGGTTGTAGCGCCCAAAAGCTATGCCGCCGACCATTCGAACCTGCAGCAGTGGTTCACCGCGTACCACGGCTGGATCGTCGCCACTGAGCCGTAGTCACACGTAGCTGAATTCGCAAGAAATTCAGAGGCTTGTTGAAATATCTGAATCTTGCGAATTCAGCTACAACCGGAGATTTCATGCGACGAACGGCTGGCCGCGAATTTGTGTCGGCGCTAATTGCGTGGGCGATCTCGCTCTCGTCGTTCGCCCTGGCCGACACGGTTGGCGCGCTCGGTGCCGCCCGTGAGTCGTATCGAGATGGCGCGTATCGCGTCGCCGCGGGCCGGCTGAATGAATTGGCGAAATCGGAATCACAATTGGGGGCGGCGGAGCGGCTCATGTATTGGGACTTGTGCGCCGACGTGGCGCTCGAGTCGGGCCTGCTAGACGTTGCTCGCAAAGCGGCACTCACGCATCTGGCGCTAGTCCGACAGGTTTCCGATGCGAGTCGCCCGCAGCAGGCGGCCCCAGAGCAGGCGGCGCTCGTTCGACGGGCGCGGATCGAGCGGAGCTACTGCCCGGCCGAAACCAAGACCGATCTTCGCGACGAAGCGGCGGTCGCTCATTGGAGCCAGGCGCGCGACTTGCTGGCCGCAGCACTGGCGATCCGCGGCGGCCTGCGGGAAACGGATCCCGTCTGGGAGGCGGAAACGCGCTTGCAGCTTGCGCGAACGCTGGAGATCCTCGGCCGAGTGGATGAAGCCCGCATTGAGTACTCCGCCGCGAGCACGTCGGCGCTGGCGGCAGTGGCCGATTTGGCTGCGGCCGACAAACCGTTGCCACCTTTTCTCCGTGGGGCGGCCGTCATCCAGAATGCCCGCGTCAGGGGCGACCGCGATGGTGAGCGCCGACAGGCTGAGTCGGCCCTGGGTGAGATTGAGAAGCGGCTGGCGGTTCCTGACGTGGCGATCGGCGACCATTTCCGGCTGCTGGTGGCCGGGGCCGGGTGCCGCCGGCAATTGGAGGACGCGCCAGGCGAAACGCGGATGCTCACCGACGCGCTTCAGGCCGCCGGCATGGGTGATCAGGTCGAACCGCTGTCGTGGGCTGAGATCATGGTCCGATTGGCCGAGCTGGCCGACGCGAGCCCGGATTCCGGCCGGCCGCAGCAGGCGATCGATTGGTACCACGAAGCGGCCCGGCTGTACGCCCAAATCCTGACCGACGGCCGCAGTGCACGACCCGGCGCGGCGGCCAAGCAGCGCCGGCTGTCGCCCGGTCAGCAGGCCGAGTGCCTGCTGCAACTGCAATTGATCTACACGCGGCTGGAAGAGTGGGAGAATGCGATTGCCGCGGCGGAGGATTTGCTGCAACTGCGGAGCCAGGCGCTGCTTTCCGCGGGCGATCCGAACTATTATCGGGCCAAGTCGGCGGTCGGCTCGTTGTATGCCAAGGCGGCGCGGTCGGCGTTGGCACGGTCGGCCGGTGAGGTCCGCGACTTTTCGACGGCGCGGCGGGCGGCTGAGAAGGCGCAGGCGCATTTGAAGGACGCCGCCGAGATGTGGCGCAAATATCGGCCGCTCTCTCCACAAGATCTGGCCGCGACGCTGAATTACTACGCCGAAGCGCTCCGCTACAATGGTGAGTTCCGCCGGGCGGGCGAGCTGTTGGAAGAGGCCGAGCCCTACGTTGCGGCAGCGTACGATGCCGATGCCTTGCCGCTGGGCGAGTTTCATTCCAATCGCGGGGCCGTGCTGGCGGCGGTGGGATTGTTTCAACCGGCGCTCGTGAGCTACGAGGCGGCGATCAAGGTGGCCGGCGCCCCCGGCGCGGGGGACGACCTGCGGGCCCGCGGGCAATTGTTGGCGTTCGTGTATCTGAACCTCGCCCAGTTGTTCAAATCGCAGGGCCAATATGCCGACGCGCGCCAGGCGTGCACGCTGGCCGGCGCGGAAGCGGAAAAATGGCTGGCTGGTGCCGACCGGGCGCCATTCCTGCTCGCCGACGCCGCGCTGGGGATCGTCGAGGCCGAGAATGTGTACCGCAACATCGAGCCGGGCGGACGGAACGAGGAAGCACGGCGCCTGGCCGCGGAGCAATTGCAAACAGTGCGGGAAGCGTTTGCCGCGGCGATTGCGGCCACCCAGACGGTGATCGACGACTCGGCCACCGACTCTAACTCGCTGAATGGCGACAGCGCGCGCCATCTGCAGGCGCTCGCGCTCTTTCGCCGGCATCTGTTGTTGGGAACGCCGGAGTCGGACGTGGCGGCGGCCCAGCGGCTGTGGGAGCAGGTTGCCGACGCACCGAAAACCGGCGGCGACATGCGGGGCGACGTCCTCCGCGTCCGTGCGCTCAATTCGCTCTCGGCGATCGCGCTCCGTGAAGCAGCCTTGCTGAGAGCGCAAGCGCGTGGCGAAGCGGACGAGGCCGCGGCCGCAAGGTTGATGGATCAAGGCAATGAACGGCTCGAGCGGGCGGGCCGCAGGTCAGCCGATGCGAAGCAGATCGCCGAAAAAATGGTCGCCTATCCGGCGGTGCGGTTTCAAGTATTGTTGACGCGGGCCCAGGTGTTGAACGCCGAAGCACAAATCCGGCGGGCCAGCGCGGAGAAACTGAGCGGCGAGCGCGAGACTCAAATTGCCGACGAGTCGCAACGAGCGGCCGGCGCGGCGGTGGACCAGGCCATCGCGGCGCTGCGGGCCGCGCTCGCGCTGGTGGAGCTGCCGCGGGCGATGACGACCGGCGCCGAAGAGCAGCGGGCCGCGTACTTTGCTCAGTTTTCACCCGGCTTCGATTTGCTGGTCGACCTCTTGACGGAGCGCGGCGAGTTTCGCGCGGCGCTCGACGTGTCGGAGCAGCGCCGCAGCCGGACGTTCCTGGATCAACTGAAGATCGCGGGGGTCGACCTGAATGAAACCGTCCCGGCCGCGGACCGGCACCTGGTCGACGAGGCGCAAATCGTCCGCGACGAATACTACACCTGCCTGGCCCGACTAGTCGGCGCGGGAAGTAAGGGCGGCGACACGGCCGAATTGGCGGCGGAGCTTTCCGAGCTGCAGGGCCGGCTGGTGTCTGCGGAGGAACGAATCCGCTCGTCCAGCACCGTCTACCGACAGTTGCTCGCCGAGCCGCTGGCGGGCGACGCGCGGGCCGAGGCGGCGTTGGCGGACAAAGAGTGGGTCGGCCGGCAACTGGGCGGCGATGATGTGGCGCTGGTGTATTATGTCGGCTCGGAGAAGAGCTATGTGTTCGAGTGCAGCGCGAAGCACGGAATTCGCGGCACGGCGTTGACCGTGTCGGCGGAGCGGGCCCAGCGGCTGGGGCTGCCGAGCGCGGCTGCGGCGGACGGCGCGGATACAGAGCGGCCGGTACGGGCCGACGACGTGGCGAAGCTGGCCAGCCGGTTTGCCCTCGACGTCAGTCAGCCCGACGAAGCGGCCCGATCGCGCGGGGCCGGGTTGCGAATTGTGTCGTCGGTCAAGATTCGGCCGCAGGACTTGGCACTGATTACGGACATCCTCGTGCCAAGGGCGGTGCAGCAGCGGATCACGGCATCCGGCTGCCGGCACGTGCTCGTGGTCCCGGACGGCGCGCTCCATCAATTGGCGTTCGAGTCGCTGCCGACCGACGCCGACCGAACGACCTATTTGCTCGACGTGTTTCCGCCCATCTGCTACGCGCCGTCGCTGCAGATTTATCGGCAACTGCAGCAGCCAGCGGACGGGCGCGGCGGCAACGCGGCGATGCTGAGCGTGGCCAATCCGAATTATCGTGAGTCGGCGGGCACGGAGCGGCAGATTTCGCCGGCCAGTCTGTCGTCGTTGGAGCAAGAGTTTCACCACTACTTTGGCGCGAATGTGCTGCCCCGATTGCCGGCCACGAAGGTCGAGTCGGACCAGGTGCTGCGGGCGTTTGAGAAACTGCGGCTGCCGCCGGGCGACGTCATCTCGCTCGCCGACGACACGGCGACGGAGGCCAGGCTCAAAGACGCGCTCGAACAATTGGCGGCCACGAATCGGCACGTGGGCTATTTGCACGTGGCCGCCCATGGGCTCGTGGATCAGCGGTACAACAACCTGTTCGGCGCGCTGGCGCTGACGCCGCCCAGCAGGCCGTCGGCCGCGGATGATGGTTTCCTGACGCTGTACGAGGTGATGATGCTGCCGCTGGCGGGTTGCGATCTGGCGGTGCTGAGCGCTTGCGAGACGAATTGCGGGCCGGAAAATGCGCTGGAGGCCGGCTCGACGATGGCCCGCGCGTTCTTTTGCGCCGGCGCACAGCGCGTCGTGTGCAGCCAGTGGAAGGTGAGCGACGAGGCCACGGCCGAGCTCGTGGCCGATTTCATGGACCGTGTCGCGAGCGACTTGGCGGACGGGAAGGTCGTCGATTACGCGAGCGCGTTGCAGCAGGCGAAGCGGCGGTTACGGCCGCGGGAAGCTTCGTCGTCGCCCTATTTTTGGGCGCCGTTTGTGCTAATCGGCACGCCCACCAGTGGCGTGAGCGAAGGGCGGGCGCGGCTGGCCGGCAGGCACGAGTGAATACATAGCCCGGCCGTCTTGGCCGATTTTCAGCGCGTGTTATTGTCCAGCGGGTTACTGAACTCTAAGCAACCGACCCAAGACGGGTCGGTTATATGCCAGACTGCATGGAAAAGAAAGTCGTCAATCCGGCTGCCCAATTGGTTCCGCGGGCGCGGGACTACGAACCGACGCCCGAGCAGTTGGCCGTGCTTGGCGTGTTCGGGTCGCTGAAGAAGCAGCCCATGTTCGCCAAGAATCCGGGCACGTGGTTGTTGCGACACTATCGACCGGGCGAGGTGATCTGCCGGCAGGGCGATGCGGGCGGCACCGCATTCTACATGCTGACACACGGCGACCTGGACGCGCTCGTCAAGCAGCTTGAGGACGGTGCGGTGAGCGCTCCGCCGAGTGATTTTCTGGCGCGGCTCAAACAGGTGCAGGCGCAGCCCGCCGGCGCGAGCGAAGCAACTTCCAAGGAGCCCAGCCGCCTAGCGACGGCGCGGCTGCTCGTGGATACATCGCGCGGACCGGGCGCGCGAAGTCGCTGGTGGGCGCCGTGGCGAAAGTCGCACGGTGCAGCCGCTGCGTCCGCTGCCGAGCCGGCGATGATCGCCAACGACGGCCCGACGGACATCGATTACCAGACCCGGCAGGCAGCCATCTACGAAGGCGAAGTATTCGGCGAGATGAGCTGTCTTACACGGCAGCCGCGGTCGGCCACGATCGTAGCCGACACCGAGTGTTTCGCCTTGGAAATCCTCCGCAACATCCTCGACCAGATGCGGAAGGACGCCGGCTACAAGGAAGTTTCGCAGAAGAAGTATCGTCACCGCGTGCTGGAGGGCCACTTGCGGCAGCTCTCTATTTTTCGCCTGCTCACCGACGAGCAGTTTCGGGCCGTGCAGCAGCGGGTCGAGCTGGTGGAATTCGCGCCCGGCACGGTGATCTGGGATGAGGGCGACGCGGCCGATTCGCTGCTCGTGGTGCGGAGTGGGATCGTGCAGGTAGTGCGGTCGTACCCGTGGCGGCTCGGTGTGGAGCAAGTGAAGGACTGGGCGAAGTTGCTTGAGGCGCTGCGGACGAAGCACGAGTCGGACGTGGCGATCGGCCGGCTGTGGAAGGCACTCTCCAAAGAAGTGCAGGACGTGGTGACAAGTGCGGACGGCGCACCGACCACCGCGCTCCAACTTCAGGTCGTCGCGGCATTCAACGACGTGGCGAAGTCCGACGCACTTCTGACGGCCAAAGAAATGAAGGCCGCGCTCGCCGATCCCGCATTCGTCCGCGAAACGGCCAGCTTCTCGGAGAAGCCCAAAGATTGGACTGGCCTGCAGGTGCGACGGGCCAATCGCGTGCTGTTCCGTGTGTTGTTTCCCGACGTCATCGCGCTGCCGGAGCCGGTCGGCATCGCGCGGGTGATGCGGTACGTCGGGCGGGGCAACACGCTGGGCGAGATCGGGTTGGTGCTCAACCGGCCCCGCTCGGCGACGTGCATGGCCTACTCGCACCCGGACGCCGATCGCGAGGCGACGGACGTCGAGCTGGTCCGCGTGCCGGCCGACGTGGTCCGCGAAATGGCGGCCCAGTCGCCAGCCGTGCGGGATGAGATCCAGCGGATCGCCGCGACGTACACGGCCAGCGACGTCGCCGCGCCCGCGGCCGCCGACAGCGACTTGTCGCGATCGCGCCGGGCCGAGGAGCTGGGCTTGCTGCAGGGACAGAAGCTGATGCTCATCGACCTGGACCGCTGCACGCGGTGCGGCGACTGTGTGCAGGCCTGCATCGCCACGCACGACGACGGGCACAGCCGACTGTTTCTCGACGGGCCGCGGTTTGGAAAGTATTTGATCCCGTCGACCTGCCGCAATTGCCGCGATCCCGTGTGCATGATCGGCTGCCCGGTCGGTTCGATTCAGCAGGGCGACAACGGGCAGATTGTGATTCGCGATTGGTGCATCGGCTGCGGCCTGTGCGCCGGCCAGTGTCCGTACGATTCGATCCAGATGCAGGACGCGGCGGTGATTCGCTCCGGGGCGCCCGGCTGGTATTGGACGACCAGCGACGGTTCGAGCGATGATGAAAGCTGGCGGCGGCCGTCGCTGGGCGAGTCGAGTTGGCAGGTTGGGGTGACGCCGTTCCACTGGGGCATTGCGATGCGGTTGGCGGCGGGCGGCGCGGCGGCGAACGTGGTTCGGTTCCGCCACCGATTCGAGGTGCCGGTCGGCAGCCGGTCGAGCGAGGCCGCCTACCAGCTCACGATCACGTCGCCCGGCATGGGGCTGGAAGTTTATCTGAACGGCGCGCGGCTGGAGCTGACGCAGGACGCGCCGCAGAAGAAGCGCGGCGAGTACGCGGCCGACATCGCGAGCACGTCGCTCGGCCGCGGCGAAAATGTGCTGGCGGTTTCCGTCGAGCCGGCGGCCGAGTTCAACGCACTGCTCTTGGATGTGCGGCTGGACCGGCTGGCCGAAGAGAGCGAGGAGTTCGAGGAGAAGCTGGTCACAGAGCGGGCCGTGGTTTGCGACCAGTGCAGCAGCCTGCCGGGCAACCGGGCCGCGTGCGTGTACGCCTGCCCGCACGAGGCGGCGCTGCGGGTCGACACGTGGGTCAATTTCCCCGAGGCGTGATCAAAGACGGGACAGGTCTCACGCAGAGGCGCCAAGGCCGCAGCGGAATACTTTGATTACTGGTTTTCTCTGCGTCTCTGCGCCTCTGCCTGAGATATTCTGATTCTCAGCCGTAGTTCTCGTGCCGGCCGTGACGCAAATTCATAGCCTGTCAAGGCATAAACACAGCCGATGAAGATGCGGTTAATCCCGCGAATTGGGTACAAATAAGGTTGTGAGGTTTCTACTGAAGGCTGGCCAGCGGAACGCGGTATTCCGCCGGGGGCCGGTTGGAGCGAGAAGCGGCAGTAGAACCGACTTTTCCTATGGGCGTTTCGATTCTTGTCAGCCACGGGCGACGCGCGCCTGCTGACGACGCTGTCGTCGTCGGTCGGGCTCGCGGTGCAGCGCCACAAAACTTCAGCCGCGTTCGCCGTCGTAGCGTGCGCGGTCAGCGATATCAAGCGGGAGATCTGTCATGAGACTTGTACTGAACCAGCGGCGTCAATTACTCCCTCTCCCTCCGGGAGAGGGCCGGGGTGAGGGTCTTCGGCGCGCCTTTACGCTTGTCGAACTCTTGGTGGTGATCGCGATCATTGGAATTCTGGTGGCGCTATTGCTGCCGGCAATCCAGGCGGCGCGCGAAGCGGCGCGGCGCAGCCAGTGCATGAATAATCTCAAACAGATTGGCGTCGGATTTCTGAATCACGAGAGCGCAAACAAGATTTACCCGTCGGGTGGCTGGGGTTGGCGATGGAGCGGCGACCCGGATAGTGGAACTGGTGAGGCTCAACCGGGCGGTTGGGCTTTTCAAACGCTGCCCTATTTGGAAGAGCAAGGACTACTGCTGGTTGGAAAAGGTTTGCCTATCGCCACGAAGAAGGCACAGCTGGCGAATCAGAAGAAGACACCCGTGGCAGGTTTTTATTGTCCGACGCGCCGACCGGCAGTGCCGACCTACGGGCCGGAGGACAGTTGGAACGCGGACACACCACCGGGCGGTTACGTGGGCAAGCTCGATTACGCCGGTAAC
>JBIOWO010000286.1:0-10768 GCA_044868555.1 Lacipirellulaceae bacterium
CTATCGGTCGCGCAGGCCGCCCTTGGAGAAGCGAAGGACAGGGTATTCGCATTGCAGCTTGGCGAAGCCAACGCGACTGCTGAAACGGCCAGAAGCACGGCAGCAAAGGCAGAGGAGGGCCTGGCGAAAGCCAATCTTGCGATCAAAGAGCGCGAACAAGAGAACCTAAACCTGTTGCGGCGACTGGAATTCGAGCGATCCGAACGCTTTAGGTATACCAAAGAGCTTACGCGGCGAGATGTGGATTTACGAAACTTCGACCCGTCGAAAATGAGGCCGTTTCGAGGAATGCGCGTGATGATGGAGATGATGGACGATGATGAACCTAAAAATGTCGCGTTACATCTATGGCACGACCTAATGTTTGCAAGGTGGGAATTCGTCAAGCCGATCCTTGACAATGAGCCTATTTGGGATGGAATAACAGTTTTCTTCCCATTGATTCCGCCAAAAGACGACCGATCCGAAGAGGCTGCGAAGACGCTTGTGGCAGAATTAAAGCGAGTCGGCGTGCGGGCTGGAATTCGCTCTTCCGTCACCGTGCCGCTCAATACAGTGCGGATTATGATCGGACCGAGTGACTTGCTACCAAACGATATGAAGATTCTTCCAAAGCTGAATCGCGATAAACTAATCGACGCAAACTTTTGGAGAACTGGCGAGCATGGGCCTGAGGTTGAGGCACGCAACATTGAAAAAGAACGACAAAACGAACTGGCGGCCGCTCTGGAGTATGAACGAGAGCGGGTCCGAAAACTGGACCAGGAAGAAATGCCCAGCGATGCGCGTTCAAAGCGAGTAGATTGGGATCGGCAAAAGCAGCTCCTCAACGCGCTTCCTAAAGTCCGCGTTGGCGTGGCAAGCGTTGAAGATGCCGAGGCGTGGAATCTATCAAAGGCCCTCTCAGTGGCACTTGCCGGCGCGCAATGGCCGGAAATGCCGCCCAAGGTGACAGACGTGCCAATGCGGGCCGAACCAGGCGTATATGTTCTACATCGGGGTGACGATTCAACTGCGGCAGCGTCGCTTGCAGACGCACTCCGAAAATCCGGCGTCGAGGGCGTCACGGTGCTACAGATGCCCGTGTCGCCATACATGAATCTAATGATAGGCCAGGGAATAATAATCCAAGGTATGCCAGAGGTCGAAATACTGGTTAGCGTTCGCAAGCTACCGGAAACGGATAAGCCGCAGACGGGTAAGCCGCAGGACGAGCAGTCAGTCACGGTCCCACCCCCTTCCGGGAATGAGCCCTAGCCCACCTTGCCCGGTGGTCCCCGATTATCTGTGGGGAAGATGGCAAGGAAAATCGGCGCGCACCGAAAGGCGGTGCGCTGTGACTGACTCTATGCCAGGCATTATGGAATGGGCGGCATCGGAGACCCGACGCTCGGCTGTTTTTCGCCCATTACAATTGGTGCCGCAAGCACAAGAGCCTCAAAAGCGAGACGCCCGCGATGGCCCACGGGATCGCCGACCACGTTTGGACCGTGAGAGAATTGCTGGTGAAGGTGATGGGGCGTTAGTCTGGCATGTCCTCTGGTCGAAGGTCGTCAGCTATGGCGCGAAACCGTGCGACAGCTTGGCGAAAATCACGGAAGCTCGGATTGGATGTGCAGCCAAAGGAATTTCGTGGTGATCGGTTCAACCGATCTAGCTGAGAAAACGCACTTCGCAGCCACGAATTCGCATCTTCAATTGTATAGGCGTCTGGATTTGACTCAGCCCAGTCAATAAGCCAGTACATCCCGCGCTGAAAAGCATTTCGCCGCTCAATCCGGTCGAGCTGTGCCTCCTCCCTAAACCAATCATCCAACTTCTTTTGCCTTTCAGCATATTTCTTTTCCGCAACTTGCTCTGGGGTCAGGGCAAGGCGGCCCCGAATTGCCGGCCAGTGGGCAAACACCACAACTGCTAGTCCAACGAGGGCGATAATCCACGGCCCAACGGTGCCAACAACTGCCAGTAGCCACTGCCAAGTCGTCATGGCGTCATCCACCCAGCCGACCCAGGAAACGACCTTCGGCAGCCACGAAGCGGCGAAAAACACCAAAGCAATAACGGACGCACGATTCGGGTGCGAGCGGCACCACAACCGCACTCGTTGGATAAGTTCGCGCATGAGGACCATCGTAGTGGTCTGCCAGAAGCGACGCAAAAGATCGCTCTCCCAGCTTCCCCACACTTAGTCGGGGACCACCACACGGCACCACTTTCCCCCATTGGCATGGGTATTGCATCTATCCAGGCGTCGCCCAAACGGACGTCTTGGTGCGTCGAGCAGACCAATCGCTCGGGGCCGGAACAGACAAGAGGGCCGGGAAGGCGAAGAGGCACACCAGAACGTGGACGAAATCGCCTGCTAGAACAGAGTTTGCGAGATCTGCCCACCTCCCACAGAAACTCGCTTACCACGGCGTTTGTCGCACGTTAAGGGCGAGCCTGGGCATCCGGTCATGGATGTTTCCCAGGCTCGCCCTTGCTTTTTAACTGTTGCAAAATTGAACATGTGTTGCGTTTCGATGCAGCTTTTCGGGTGGTCGATGGCCGCCCGCGTCCCTGATCGAGAATCGCCAACACAGAATTCCAAAAAGATTTCTCGGAATCCTTTGATAACCACGGATGACACGGATGGACGCGGATCGAAGAAGCGTTATTGGTGATGCGTTCCTCCACTCCGCTCCCTCCGTTGCCTCTTGTTTATGTACTTTGAACAGGAGGATGCAGAGGAAACAGAGAGCATAAGTCCGGCTTCAATTCATCCGTGATATCCGTGCAATCCGTGGTTAAAATTCTTTTGGTTCTGACGGTGGACGAGTTATTCTGGTCGTAGCGGGGTTCAATTCTTAGTCGAGCCAACTCGTCAATTCGGGCCACACAAGTGCAGGGGACGGCAATGCGCTCGGGCCAAACAACTCAGATTCGGGGTGGCACGCCCCTGAGCTCCCGGCGAAGGGCGTGGAAGTTGGCGACCGTTTGCACCACGCCCATCGCCTGGGGCTCTGAGCGTGCCACCCGATTGCTCTCATTGCTGCTTCTGATCTGCGTCACAACGGCCGTCCTCGCCGCCGAAGCCATCATCCAGCCGCCCGCCACGCCGGCGGTCAAGCGCGGCAAGGAAGCCGACGACTTCGGCCTCGCGCAGGTCCGCCTGATCAACGACGCCATCCGCCAGGGCTGGGCCGATCACCAGCTCGTGCCGTCACCGGCCGCCACCGACGGCGAATGGTGCCGCCGCGTTTATCTCGACCTGATCGGCCGCATTCCGAACGTCGACGAGCTGAACAAGTTCACGGCCGACCGCAGGCGCGACAAGCGGGCCCGCCTCGTCGACCGCCTGCTGGGCGAGGAGTATGCCGACGAAACGGCGCGCAACTGGACCACGATTTTCACGAACCTCTTGATCGGCCGCACGGGCGGCACCGAGCGCCGCTCGCTCGTCGACCGCGGCGGCATGCAGCAATATCTCCGCGATGCGTTTGCCTACAACAAGCCCTACGACGAGATGGCCCGCGAGCTGATCACGGCCACCGGCTCAACCCGGCCGGGCGAGACTGACTTCAACGGGGCCGCCAATTTCCTGGCAGACAAGATGGCCGAGGAGGGCGTCCAGGCTACGGCGAAGACGTCGCAAATCTTCCTCGGCATGGCGACGCAATGCACCCAGTGCCACAACCACCCATTCAACGAATACAAGCAGAACCAGTTCTGGGAGCTCAACGCCTTCTTCCGCCAGACGCGGGTCGAACGTGTCGACTACGGCGAGGAACGGCGGAACTACTTCGGCCGCGTGATGGATCGCGACTTCGCCGGCGAATCGCGCGACCCGGCGAACGCTGACATCTTTTACGAGCTCCGGAACGGCAAGATGAAGGTGGCCTACCCGGTGTTCGTCGACGGCACGTCGCTGGCCACAAAGTATGCCGAGAAGGGCGAGGACTTCGGCAACCGCGGCTACGTGGCCGACGTCAAGCGCCGCGACGAGCTGGCCAAGCTCATTCTCGCCTCGCGCGAATTCGACCGGGCCGTCATCAATCGCCTGTGGGGACATTTCCTGGGCTACGGCTTCACGAAGCCGGTCGACGACATCGGCCCGCACAACGTACCGTCGCACCCCGAGCTCTTGGACCAGCTCGGCCAACAGTTCCGCGACGCCAATTTCGACCTGAAGCAGGCTATGCGGTGGATCGTCCTTTCCGAGCCGTACAGCCTGTCGAGCCGCATCACGGGCCGCAACGAAAGCGACGACCCGAACCTCGGCGCCCGCCCGATGTTCAGCCGCTTCTACCTCCGCCAAATGGAGGCCGAAGAGCTGTACGAATCGCTGCTGGTCGCCACGGCCGCCGACAAGACGCTCACCAAGGACCAGCAGAACGACATGCGCGATCGCTGGCTCCGCCAGTTCAACACGGCCTTCGGCACCGACGACAACGCCGAGGCCACCACCTTCAACGGCTCGATCCCGCAGGCCCTGACGCTGATGAACGGCGAGGTGGTCCGCCGCGCCACGGGCAACCAGCCGGGCAGCATGCTGTACCGGGTGGCCGCCGACCCGCAACTGGATAACGGCCAGAAAATCCGCTACCTGTACGAAGCGGCCCTGTCGCGCGATCCCACGCGCCAGGAACTGGCGATCAGCAACGAGCTCCTGGCCGCCCGCAACGGCAACGTCGGCGCAGCCCTGCAAGACATCTGGTGGGCCCTGTTGAACACGAACGAGTTTATACTGATACATTGAAAAGCTGTTAGCCGTTAGCTTTTAGCTGTTAGCCAATCCATTTCTGGCTAAAAGCTAATAGCTAAGAGCTAACAGCTTCGGAGTCTGCCATGTCCTGCTGCCCCACGCCTCACGGCATGTCGCGTCGTCACTTCATGACTCACCTGGCCGGTGCGTCGGCGTTTACGCTGCCGGCGTTCGCGCTCACGCGCACGCTTCGCGCCCATGCCAAGTCGCTTAGCCGCGACCACAAGTCGTGCATCCTGTTGTGGCTCGGTGGCGGACCGCCCTCGATCGACATGTGGGACATGAAGCCCGGCGCCCCCACTGCCGGCGAGTTCAAACCCATCTCCACCGCCGGCGATCTCGAAATCTGCGAGCTGATGCCCGACCTGGCCAAGCAGATGAACCGCCTCTCGGTTATCCGCTCGATGAGCACGCGCGAGGCCGATCACGACCGGGGCCGCTACTACATGCACACCGGCTACGTGCCGAATCCCAGCGTCGAGCACCCCAGCTACGGCGCTGTCATCGCCAAGGAAATGGAATCCAAATTGCCCGAGCTGGAAATCCCGCCATTCGTCTCGATCGGCGGCGGCAGCGAAGGGCCCGGCTTTCTGGGCATGGCTTATGCCCCGTTCCAGGTCGACGCCAACGGCCGCATTCGCGACACCGACATGAGCGTGCCCTGGCAACGCATGAAAGACCGCATGAAACTGCTCGGCGCGCTCGAGACCCGCTTCGTCGACGAGCGCCGTGGCACAGCCGCCGCGGAGCACGCCAAAGTGCTCACCAAAACGTACGACCTCTTGACCAGCGAGCAGATGAAGGCTTTTCAAGTCCGCAGCGAACCGCAGGACATGCTGGCCCGCTACGGCGACAACAACTTCGGCCGCGGCTGCCTGATGGCCCGCCGGCTGGTCGAGGTCGGCGTGCCGTTCATCGAGGTCAACTCGGGCGGCTGGGACCTGCACCAGAACTGCTTTACCTCGCTCCGCAACAAGTTGCCCGAGGTCGACAAAGCATTCGCCGCCCTCATCGCCGACCTCGAAGAGCGCGGACTGTTGGAATCCACGGTCGTTCTCTGCATGGGCGAATTCGGCCGCACGCCGCGGATCAACGGCAACTCGGGCCGCGACCACTTCGCCCGAGCCTGGAGCGTCGCCCTCGGCGGCGCCGCGATCCAGGGTGGCCGGGCCATCGGCAAAACGAACGCCGACGGCACCGGCGTCGAGACCGATCCGTACTCGTCCGAAGATCTCATGTCCACGGTCTGCCACGCGCTGGGCATCTCGCTCGACACGAAGTACACGACGCCCAGCGGCCGCCCCATGAAAATCGCCGGCGGCGGCAAGATCATCCAGGAACTCTTCACGTAACGCAGCCGGCACACTTCGCGATCCGTGAAGCGACCCGGGTCAGCGATTTTTCTCACGCTGCTTCGGCACACGGAGTGTGCCTGCTACAATTGCCATCATGCCTCATCCGCCCGCACACCTCGCACTTCTGACTTCCAGACCGACGGAAATGGAGGCCGGAATCGTCGTTGCCACGCTCGAGGAAAATGGAATTCGGGCGATCGCCACCGGCGCAACAACCGCCGGCTTCCGCGCCGAAGCGCCCGGTTGGGTGCAAGTGCTCGTGGCCGAAGATGACCTGCCGCGTGCCGAAGCCTTGTTGGAAGAAATTGACAAAACGCACGACGACGTTGACTGGTCGCAGGTCGACGTCGGTACGCCTGAAGACACGGACCTGCCAGATTCAGCCCCCTCGTGGACCGGACAAGGGTTTTGGCGTTCGGTCGCATTCCTCGTTGTCGTGTTTTTTCTAGCGTGGTTTGCCGCGGGGCTCCTCCGGATGGCAGTTGCTCTCATCGGCGGGTTCTAAGAGCGGCTTGATTTTAGCCGCTTATTTCACCCCGCCAAGATTCCCGCCCGCCCGGCGAATAGCTCTTGAAATCACGGCCGACCGCTTGGTGGCTCGCCGGCTGTTGGGGCACTCCCGCAATTTACGCGGCAAAATTGCTCTCCAGCCGGGCGTACTTCGCAGCGGCGAACCGCAATCGCTACAATGGGGCGCAGCGCGCCACGTCGGCGGCCTGATTCAGCGGGGACATTTCCATGCTCGACACGATTTTCCTCATCGCGGCCGTCGTCGGCGGCACCGTGCTCGTTTGTCAGTTCGTCCTCACGCTCATCGGCATGGGCCACGACGGGTTCGACGTCGGCCATCATGACGGCGGATTCGGCGGCGACTTTCACGGCGATGCCGGGGACGTTGGCGGTGATTTCCACGGCGACGCGCACGTGGGCGACTCGATGCACGGACACGCCGGCGATTCCGACACACAACATCCCGACAGCTCCTGGCTGTTCGGCGTCCTATCGTTCCGCACGCTCGTCGCCGCTGCCGCGTTCTTCGGCGTGACCGGCAAGGCGGCCCTCAGCGCGGGCTACGCGCCCGCCACGTCGTTCGTCCTGGCCTTGTTGGTCGGGTTCTCCGCAATGTATGGAATGTACTGGTTGCTGCGGTTGATCGCGAGCCTGAGCTCCTCCGGCAATGAGCGGATCATCAACGCCCTGGGCCGCCCGGCCACGGTCTACATCCCCATTCCGGCTGCCGGCAAAGGGGCTGGCAAAGTGCAGCTTTCGATGCAGAACCGCATCGTAGAATATCAAGCAGTCACTGACGAAGAAGAAACCCTGAAAACCGGCCAACACGTCGAGGTCGTCGACATCGTCGGCAGCGACATCGTCCGCGTCCGCCGCGCGCCGCAGCCGGTCGAAGCGTGATGAATAGCTCGTGGTCGTAGCTGAAGTTGCAAAACTTCAGAGTTGTGCTGAATTCTTGCGAATCCAGCTACGCTAGCAGCTTTCCAAAGGAGTTCGCCATGACCCTGTTCGCTCAATTGCCGTCCCTGCTCGCCCAAGGACGCGACCTGCCAGACCTGCCGATCTCCGCCACGACCTTGTTCTGGCTGATTGTGCTGGCCGGTTTTGTCGCGTTGGTGTTCTTCTCGACGATCATCCTGCTCAAAGCCAACTACAAGCGTTGCTCCAGCAACCAGGTGCTGGTGATCTTCGGCCGCACGAAAAAGGGCGAAGCGGCAGAGACCGTCCATGGCCAGGCCCGGTTCGTCATCCCGTTGCTGCAAGACTACCGCTACCTCAGCCTGGAGCCGATCCAGATCGAAATTCCGCTCCGCGGCGCGCTTTCCGGCGAGAACATCCGCGTCAACGTGCCCAGCGTGTTCACCGTCGCCATTGGCACGCAGCCCGACGTGATGACCAATGCCGCCATCCGCCTCTTGGATCTCTCGACCGACGAAATCCGCAAGCAGGCCGAGGAAATCATCTTCGGCCAGCTCCGCCAGGTTATCGCCTCGATGAAGATTGAGGACATCAACCGCGACCGCGATACGTTCCTCCAGCACATTCAGAACTCGGTCGAGCCGGAGCTCAAGAAGATCGGCCTGGTGCTGATCAATGTCAACATCACCGACATCCAGGACGAGAGCGGCTACATCGACGCCATCGGCCAGAAGGCCGCCTCGCAGGCCATTCAGCAGGCCCGCGCGGACGTGGCCGACGAAGTGAAGCAGGGCGAGATCCGCGTCGCCGGCGCCGACCGCGATAAGGTCGTCCAAGTCGCCAACGCCACGAAGCAGCGCGAGATCGGCACCCGCGAAGCCAGCCGCGAACAGGCCGTCCGCGTCGCCGAGTTGGAACGGGAACAGACGGTCGGCGAACAGACCGCCGCCTTCCAACGCGACGTCCAAGTTAAGCAGGCCGAACAGGCCAAGCGTATCGCCATCGCCGAGGCCAATGCCACGGCCGTCGACGGCGAAAACATCGCCGACGCCAACATTGCCAAATCCCAGGCCACGCTGCTCGTGCAGAAGGCCGAGGCCTACGAACGGGGCGAATCGCGCAAGCGCGAGGCCGAGGCCGCCGTCATCGAAATTCAGAACCGCGCGATGGCCAAGGCCGCCCTGGCCGAGGCCGAGCGGGTCGAGGCCGAGCAGCGGGCCAAGCTCGAAGCGCCCGCCAAAGCGCAAAAGGCCCGTATCCTGGTCGACGCCGAGGCCGAGGCCGATAAGCGCCGCCTCGAAGCCCAAGGCGAAGCGGCCGCGATTTACGCCAAGCTCGAAGCCGAAGCCCGCGGCCAATATGAAATCCTGGCCAAGAAGGGCGAGGGTCTTAAAATGATCGTCGACGCCTGCGGTGGCGCCCAGCAGGCGTTTCAACTGATGATGCTCGAGCACCTCGACAAGCTCGCCGAATCGAGCGCCAAGGCGATCAGCAACATCAAGTTCGACAAGGTCGTCGTCTGGGAGAACGGCGGCGCGAACGGCCGCTCGAACACGGCCGACTTCCTGCACAAGATGGCCGGCACGCTGCCGCCCATGATGCAGGTGATGCGCGACATCGGCGGCATCGACATCCCCGAAAACCTGACGGAATTGACTGGCATTAATTCCAAGACCGACGGCAACGGCCAATCGCCCGCCGAGAGCGAAGAAGTGACGCCGGTCGCCGTGACGCCCGGCGGGCCCAAGAAGCGGACCTAACCCCGCGCGTCGACCTTGCGGCAATAGGCGATCATATCGGCGACCGACATCTTCGTCCGATCGACCCGGCTGTGTATCGCAGCCCTGTCGTCAGCCGGCGCCGCCGCTTGGGCCTTAGCAACCGGTGCCGGCGCGGCCTCGGCGTCTTCCACGGGCGCGGCCTCCGCTAGTGGTTTGGTTTCGGGCGCCGCCGCTCCGCCGCTCCCTGCGCGCGCCGCCGCCAACATCTCCGCCACCGACATCTTGCCACCGGCCGCTGGTTTCGCTGCTTGCGGCTTAGCGGCCTCCGCCTTCGGTTTCGCCGCGGCCGGTTTCGCCGCCGCGGGCGCCCCGCCCTTCCCCCCGCGCGCCGCCGCCATCATTTCGGCCACCGACATCTTCCCTGCCGCTGGTGCGGCCTGCGGCTTGGCGGCCGTTGGCGGTTTCGCTTCCGCCTTCGGCGCCGCCGGCTTCTTTTCCGCCTTCGGTTTCTCCAACTTCGGCGCCGGCTTATCCACCACTTTCAAGAACGCCGGATCGATGTCGTACCACCCAATATTGACGTGGTAATCCATGAACTCCACCAGCGCCCGGCCGCTCATGTTCACCGTCTTCACCCGGCCGACCGTATCCCGAAACCGGGCCAGTTCGGGCCGCGCGGCATCCACGACCACGTACTTATCCGTGTACTCGCGCTTCAGCTTGTCGATCTGATCCGTAAACATCGCCGTCGCTACTCCCTCAAGCCAAAACCATCTCCCGAGCCGACTATTTTGGCCGAATCCGCCCCGCCCGGCAAGGACATCCGGCCCAGTTGCCGTCGGCCCGCACCGAACTCATAATCATGCGGATGTAATTCCACCTTTCCATGTTGCTCCACAGGGCCAATCAACCATGCTCACCAGGCTCCTTGCCGCTTGCGGCTTAGCGCTCACTATGTGCTTCACATCGCCCGCCCAGGAAGGCGAATACCTCACGGGCATCGAATGGCCCGAGCCGCCAATCATCACTCCCGGCAAAACCAACTCCGACCCGCCGTCCGACGCGATCATCCTCTTCGACGGCAAGGACCTCTCCGCCTGGGAAAACGGCGACAAGTGGCGGATCGAAGACGGCGTCGCCATCGTCCGCGACAGCGACATCACCAGCAAGCAATCGTTCGGCGACTGCCAACTGCACGTCGAATGGTCGTCCCCCACGCGAGTCCGGGGCACGAGCCAGCAGCGCGGCAACAGCGGCGTCTTCCTGATGGACCGCTACGAAATGCAGGTGCTCGACTCCTACAACAACAAGACCTACTTCGACGGCCAGGCCGCCGGCATCTACAAGCAGACGCCGCCGATGGTCAACGCGATGCGACCGCCCGGCGAGTGGAACACCTACGACATCATCTGGAACGCCCCCGTCTTCAACGACGACGGCAGCCTGAAAACTCCCGCTTACATCACCGCATTGCACAACGGCGTGCTGGTGCTCAACCACTTCGAAATCCTGGGCAACAC
>JBIOWO010000287.1:0-7614 GCA_044868555.1 Lacipirellulaceae bacterium
CGTTTGCCGGGTCGATACCCGGGAATGAACGAGCCGAAGTTCTTCAGGTTCTCCGCCATGTCCTTGGGATTGAACGTGATGGCGGTCCAGAAATAGCAAAAGAAATAGATCAACACCAGATACAGCAGATTGTAAATGAAGCCCTCGCGCGCAAACACGTCGTTTAACGTTTCGATCATTTTTTTCCACCACTCGCTCTCCCACGCCACGTTGCTGAGCTGGCGGAAAATAATCATCGGAAACATCAACAGGCTGCTGGCGAAGATGATCGGCATGACGCCGGCCTGATTGACTTTGAGCGGCTGGTACTGACGGGTGCCGCCGAAGACCCGCCGCCCGCGGACGTGCTTGGCGCTCTGCATCGGAATCCGACGCTGGCCGAGCGTAATAAAAACCACGCCCGTCACGACGGCCACAAACATCACGGCCAGCAGCAACAGACTCTCGATTCCCAAATCGCTGCCGCCGCCGCCAAGCGACAGCGACGACCTCTGCAACAAGTCGTAGCCCGCGCTCGGCATGCGGGCCAGAATGCCGGCCATGATCAACAAGCTGATGCCGTTGCCGATGCCGAATTCGTCGATTTGCTCACCCAGCCACATCAAGAACACCGTGCCGGCCGTCATGGTCAGCACGGCGGCAATCTGCCAATACCAGATCAATGAACCGCCGGACAGGAAATTCGGGTCCACCAGGTGCTGCGGCTCCACGTACGTCTTAATGTAGAACCAGCTCTGAAACAGGCATAAGAAGAATGTGGCGTAGCGCGTGTATTCGTTGATCTTCTTGCGGCCCGCTTCGCCCTCCTTTTGCAACTGCTCGAGCGGCGGATAGACGCTGGCCAGCAGTTGAAAAATGATCGACGCCGAAATATACGGCATGATCCCCAGGCCGAAGATCGTCACGTCGCTGAGCTGGCTGGCACTCAACAAAGCGACTTGCTGCAACATGTCGCCGATGCCCGACTCCTGCGAATTGAACCGCTGTACCGCCGTCTGGTCGATAATCGGCAACTGAATCTGGAAGCCGATCCGATAGATCGCCAGCATCAACAGCGTCAGACCGATCTTGGTCCGCAGCTCGGGAATCTGCCAGATAACGCGAATTTTTTCCCACATGGTATCGACCCGTCCTTGTCGTCAACCGACGCGATAACGGCACGGCCTAAGCGAGCGCGGGTTGGAAAGCGGACATTGGCTCAGGTGAAATCGGCGGCTGGCCCGTCCGGTCACGTGGATGCCAACTCTTTCTTCCGCATCTTGTTTTTCACAACCGGCGCTTTGCCAGGCAGCACGACCGATTCGCCGCCGGCCTTCACAATTTTCTCGGCCGCCGATTGGCTGAAGCGATGCGCCGAAACCTTCAGTTTTTTGGTCAATTCGCCGTTTCCCAACACCTTGAGCTCGTCGTACCGTCCCTTGACGAGATTCGCGGCGGCCAGTGTCTCGGGCGAAACCTCGTCGCCCGATTTGAAAACCTCGTTCAAATCGCCGACGTTGACCACGACGACCGTGGCCGCCCACTGGTTATTAAAGCCCCGCTTGGGAACCCGCCGCACCAGCGGCATCGCGCCGCCTTGAAAGATCGGTGAAAACGAAACGCCGTTGCGCTGACCCTGGCCCTTATGGCCCCGGCCGGCTGTTTTGCCGTGCCCCGTGCCGATGCCCCGGCCCAGGCGCTTGCGCTTGCGGTTCTTATGGATTCCGCGATTGACGTCGCTGATGTTCATGACAAAGTCACTCCCCGCAACCGTTCCACGTCGCCCTTGGGCCGAACCTGGCGGAGTGCATCAAACGTCGCCTTGACGAGCGACACCGGATTGTTGGAGCCGAAGCTCTTCGTGAGAATATCGTGAATTCCGGCCGATTCGCACACCGCCCGCACGGCCGAGCCGGCGATGACCCCGGCGCCCGGCGCGGCCGGAAGCAGGATCACGTGGGCCGCTCCGTACCGCCCTTCGACGACGTGCGGAATGGTCGCTCCATCCAACTGCAACTCGACCATGCTCCGCATCGCTTCTTTGCGCGCCTTTTCGACGCTGGGCGGCACCTCGTTGGCCTTGCCATAGCCCCAGCCGACCTTGCCGCGCCCGTCGCCCACGACGACCATCGCCGCAAAGCTGAACCGACGCCCGCCCTTCACCACCGCTGCGCAGCGTTTGATCTTGACGATGTTCTCGCCCAGTTCGCCTTGTACGCGTTCACTTGAACCGGCAGCCACGTTGCTTGTCCTTCGAGAATCAGTTGGTTGGTCTTTGAAAGCCACTTAAAAGTTTAGACCGCCTTCCCGAGCCGCCGCGGCCAAAGCCGCCACGCGCCCATGATATCGGTAGCAACCGCGGTCGAAACAGACCGCCTTGATTCCGGCCGCGATGGCCCGCGCGGCGATGGCTTTACCCACCGCCTGGGCAGCAGTCCGGTTGCCGCCCGACTTCAATTTGCCGGACAAATCCTTGTCCAACGACGACGCGGCCGCCAGGGTCTTGCCCGTCGCGTCGTCCACGATTTGCACGGCAATGTGCTTATGGCTGCGGGCCACGCTCAGACGGGGCCGCTCCGGCGTGCCGCGCAGCCGATTGCGGACACGAAATGCCCGTCGTTGCCGCTGTCTCACGAGTCGCTTGGAATGTTCCATGGTCGGTAATGTTGAGGGTTGAGGGCTGAGGGCTGAGGGAAAAACTTGCCTGTCTTCCACCCTCAACTCTCAACCCTAGACCCTCAACCCTTCTACGTTGCTGTCTTGCCGGCCTTGCGGCGGACTTGCTCGCCGTCGTACCGGATGCCCTTGCCCTTGTACGGCTCCGGCTTGCGCACCGCACGCACCTCGGCCGCAAATTGGCCCACCTGTTGTTTGTCCGTGCCCTTGATCAAGATATGCGTCTGATCCGGGCACGTCACGCTCAAACCCTTCGGTATCTTCTTATGAACTTCGTTGGCAAAACCAACGCGCAATTGCAGCGTGTCGCCGGCGATCGCGCCCAGGTAGCCGACGCCCTGAATCTCCAGCTTTTTCTCGTAGCCTTGCGTGACGCCGATCACCATGTTGTTGATCAGGGCACGCGTCAAACCGTGATAGGCCCGAATCTCGCGCTCCTCCGAGCCGCGGGCGCACACAACCGCCTTCTTCTCCTCATCCACCTTGACCGTAATCTCAGGCCGATGGGTGAACTGGAGCTTGCCCAGCTTCCCCTCGACGGTCACCGCCCGCCCAGCGACGCTTACCTTGACACCGTCAGGCACGGCGATCGATTTTTTACCAATTCGAGACATGTTAAAAGCTCTTAGCTGTTAGCTGTTAGCTATTAGCCAGACGCCCGTCAGCCGTGTTTCCAATCTGGCTAACAGCTAATGGCTAATAGCTAACAGCTTCCCACTCACCACACCTCACACAACACTTCGCCACCCAGGTTCCGCTGCCGCGCTTCGCGATCGCTGATCACGCCGCGGCTGGTGCTGATGATCGAAATTCCCAAACCGTTGAGAATCGGCCGCAGCCCGGTCGCCGGCTTGTACACGCGGTGACCCGGCTTGCTCACGCGGCGGAGGTGACGAATCACACGCTCGCCGTTCGGCCCGTACTTGAGCTGAATCGTCAACTGTTTCGCCGGGGCGCTTTCGTCCTCTTCTTCGCGCCAATCCCAGATATAGCCCTCCCGCTTGAGAACCTCCGCCAGGCCACGCTTGACCTTCGACAGCGGCATCTCCACTTGCGGGCGCTCGATCCGCACCGCATTGCGGATGCGGGTGAGCATATCGGCGATTGGGTCGGTCATCATAGTCGTTGTTGTCCGTTGTCAGTTGTCCCTTGTCCGCTGTCAGTCGTCATGGGTTCGTTGCAACGGACAACGGACCACGGACGACTGACAAATTCTTACCAACTCGCGTTGCGAACGCCGGGAATCAATCCCTGGTCCGCCAGCTTGCGGAAACATATCCGGCAGATGCCGAATTTCCGGTACACCGCCCGCGGCCGACCACACAACCGGCAGCGGCTTTCGAGACGGGTACTGAATTTGGGCGTCCGCTTCGCCTTGGCAATCTTCGATTTACTGGCCACCGAGTTTGATCCCTTGTCGTGTTACGATCTGCGAGGGATTCAGCCTCGCGAATTTTGGATACTCTTTTGTCATTCAGGTGAGTAAGTGAGTAGGTGAGTGGGAGAGTAGGTAGCGAAACGAAGCTCCGATACTTATCTCACCTACTCACTTACTCACCCACTCACCTCCTTCTACGCCAACGCTCCCTCGCGCTGGAATGGCACGCCAAAGCTCTTCAATAGCTCGCGCGATTCGTCGTCCGAATGGCTCGAGCAACAGATCGTAATGTTCATGCCTTGCACGCGCGTAAACTTGTCCGGATTCAATTCCGGAAACACCAATTGTTCGCTCAGGCCGAGGCTGTAATTGCCGTGACCATCGAAGGCCTTGGGGTTCAGCCCGCGAAAGTCGCGAACCCGCGGCAACGCCAGCGAAATCAGCCGATCCAGAAACTCGTACATCCGCGCCCGGCGCAGCGTCACTTTGCAACCGACGTCCAGGCCAGCCCGCAATCGGAAGGCCGCGATGCTCTTCGTGGCCTTGCAGCGGACCGGCTTCTGGCCGGTGAGCTCGGTCAGGGCCGAGGTCGCTTCCTCCATGTGCTTCTTGTCGGCGATCGCGCTGCCTACACCCATGCTGACCACAATCTTCTCCAGCCGCGGCAGCGACATCCGATTCTTGCGACCCAGCTTGTCCGCCAACTGCGGCAGGATCTCCTTCTCGTACTGCGTTTGCAGTCGAGGTACCGGCGGCGGCGTGGTCGGCTTGGCTTGCTTTGGAGCCTTTTCCGCCTTCTCGCCCTTCTCTGCCTTCTCGGGCTTCTGAGGTTTCTGAGCTTTCTGAGGTTTCTCAGATTTCTCGGACTTCTCAGGCTTCTCGGAGTTTTTTTCGTCTTTCTTGGCCATGGTCAGTGTGCGTCGGCTACACAATCTGTGTCCGACACAATGCTCTTACTTGGTCTTTGCTGTGGCTGTTTTTGTCGTTTTTGGTTTTGCCGCCGCGGCCGGAGAGGAGCCCGCTTTTTGAGCGTGAGCTGCCTTGGCCGGCGCGATCTGCCCGGCGCTCGTCTGGCACTTGCGGCAGAATCTTTCTTTGCTACCGTCCGTCAGGAAGCGGGCGCCCAGCCGCGTTGCCTTGCCGCACGATGGGCAGAAGTATTTCAAGTTCGACAGCTCGACCGGCATTTCCTTGCTCAGCACGCCGCCCTGCGGATACTTCTGGCTCCGCCGAATGTGCTTCTTGACTCGATTGACCTTCTCCACAATCGCCTTGCCCGTAGCGCGGTCCACCCGAACCACGCGGCTCGTGAGGCCACGCTCGTTCCCGGCGATTACTTCAACCGTGTCTCCAGTGCGTATCAACATAGTCCGTCGTCCGTCGTCCGTTGTCCGTTGTCGGTGGTCTGCGCGTGTGTGCAACTGACCACGGACTACGGACAATAGACAAAAATCACACTACCTCGCTGGCCAAACTCACAATCTTCATGAACTTGCGATCGCGCAGTTCGCGGGCGACCGCGCCGAAAATGCGCGTGCCGCGCGGATTCTTCTCGTTGTCGATCAATACGACGGCGTTCGAATCGAATCGTACGTAGCTGCCGTCGGGCCGCCGCGTCGGGAATTTGGTCCGCACAATCACCGCCCGCACCACTGCTTTCTTTTTCACTTCGCTCGTCGGCAGGCTGTCTTTCACGCTACAAACGATGATGTCGCCCACTCCGGCCACGCGCCGCCGGCTGCCGCCCAGCACCTTGATGCACATCACTTCCTTGGCGCCGGTGTTGTCGGCGACGTCCAATCTGCTTTGCATCTGGATCATGGGAGGAACCGCAGCATCCTAGGAAAATTCAAAAGTTAAACAACTCGCCCTATTTCAGGCCGACCTCGGCCTCGGCCGCATGAACCTCGGCCGACGCTCGACTGGCCGCCAGATCCACCTGTCCGAACCGGGTCACCACCCGCAACAAGTCCCACCGCTTCAGCTTCGACCGCGGCGGCGCCTCGATGATCTCGACCGTGTCGCCGACGTGCGACTCGTTATTCTCATCGTGCACGTGGCACACCGTCCGCCGCCGGATGAACTTGCCGTACTTCGGGTGCCGCACCAGGCGCTCAATCTCGACGCGCCGCGACTTGTTCATCTTGTCGCTCTTCACGACGCCGATAATCTGTCTCTTGGGCATATTCGTGGCTTTCAGCTGTCTTGATACATAGCCGACCCATCCTGGGTCGGTTCCGCATTGCCTCGGCCAAGATGGCCGGGCTATTTATTCCTAGGTTGCCGCGGCCGCCTTGGTCCGCTGCGTCTGAATTGTCTTGATCCGTGCAACGAGCCGGCGATTGCGACGCAGCTCACTGGGGGCGTCCAACTTTTCGGTCTGCGACTTGATCCTCAGCCGAAACAGATTCTCGACCGCTTCCGAAAGCGTCAGCCCCAGCTGCTCGTCGCTCATATCCCGCAATTCGCTTAACTTGCTCATGGCTCGAACCCATCCGTCAACCTTGCCGCTTCACCATCCGGACGCGAATCGGCATCTTGTGTGCCAACCGGGCCATGCACATCTTGGCTGCCGCCTCGGTCACGCCGCCCAACTCGAACAGGATCGTGCCCGGCCGGACGACAGCCGCCCAATACTCCGGTTCGCCCTTGCCCTTGCCCATGCGGGTTTCGAGCGGGATCGAGGTAATCGACTTGTGCGGGAAAACGCGGACGTACAACCGCCCTTCGCCGCGGATGTATTGCGTCGCCGCAACACGCCCGGCTTCGATCGTCTGGGCACTCACCCAGCCGCCTTGCACCGCCTGCAGGCCGTACTCGCCAAAGGCAACTTTGTTGCCGCGCGTGGCGTTACCTTTTATACGCCCTCTTTGGCTTTTTCGGTGCTTGACCCTCTTGGGCATCAGCGCCATCGGTTGCGTCCTCAAACATGCCTTGGTTCACCCACACTTGGACGCCAATGTTGCCTTGCGGCGTCACGGCCTCCACGAATCCGTAATCGATATTCGCCCGCAATGTGCTGAGCGGAATCGACCCGGCACCTTGTTTCTCGCAGCGGGCCATTTCGGCCCCGCCCAATCGGCCGGACAATTGAATCTTGATTCCCTTCGCGCCCGCTTCCATCGTCTGATCGATCACCCGCTTCATCGTGCGGCGGAAACTGGCCCGCTTCGCAAGTTGTTCGGCGATTTCCTCGGCCACCAAATGGGCCTGCAGCTCCGGCCGCGCGATTTCCTCGATCTTGATGTTGATCCGCCGGCCCACCAGGCTTTGCAGCTCGTCTTGCAACTGGTCGACCTGCTGACCCTTGCGGCCAATAATCACGCCTGGCCGGGCCGCGTGAAGTATCACCTTCACTTCGTCCCGCGTCCGCTCGATCTCAATCTTCGGGATCCCGGCAAACCGGTATTTCTCCGTCACGTACTTGCGAATCTTGTGGTCCTCGATCAGCAGCTCCGAGAATTCCTTCTTGGAGGCGTACCAGCGACTCTTCCAGCCGAGCATGATGCCCGTGCGAAAGCCGATTGGATTGATCTTTTGACCCATGTTTGTTGGTGAGTGGGTGAGTAGGTGAGTAAGTG
>JBIOWO010000288.1:0-8433 GCA_044868555.1 Lacipirellulaceae bacterium
GGAGCGTCGAGCATCCCTTGCGACTCGTGGTGTCGAGCCAAGAGCGCGTCGACTCGGCGCCGCAGGTCGGCGTTTCCGCCGCAGGCCTCGTTCACGTAGTCGGTCCGCTTGGCCGACGCGTCGATCTCCAGCGCGGCCAGAAAGATGTCTTCTTCGTTTTGTAGTGTGTTCATATCCTCGCCCTCTCGGGACATCGTCACATACAATGCGGAATCCGGGGACGAATCGTCCCATCATGGGACCGTAAAACTTTGGAAAATTTTCAGGGGCCGGTCGATTCTCCGTCGGAGCGGAGCTCTTCGTGGAGCCAGGCCCGGGCATACGACCAATAGCGGTTGGCGGTGGTGACCGAGACGCCTAGCACTTTCGCTGCTTCGGGAATCGACAGGCCGGCAAAGTAGCGGAGACTCACGAGTTTGGCTTTTGCCGGGTCGATCTGCTCCAGGCGGCGGAGGGCGTCGTCGAGCGCGACGAGGTCCTCATCGCGTTCGGCAACGGCCGGCTGAACTTGAGCGAGCGAGATTCGTTTTGCCGCAGCGCCGCGGCGAAGCGTTCGCTTCTTGCGAGCCTGGTCGACCAGAATCCGCCGCATCGCCTCGGCGGCCGCGGCGAAGAAGTGACGTCGGCTATCCCACGGCTGCGACTCGCCGCCGCCGACCAGTCGGAGATACGCTTCGTGCACCAGCGCGGTGGCCTGGAGTGTCTGCCCTGGCTTCTCCTGAGCGAGCCGCGCCGCGGCCAGTTTGCGGAGTTCGCCGTAGACCAGCGGCAAAAGCTGCTCGGCCGCCGACGGATCGTCCCGCTGGAGGGCTGCCAGGATTTGCGTGACCTCGCTCACGGCATACGTTATACCGCGCTGCGAGCCTGACTGCATTTGGCGGCAGCGGAGAGCAGAGTGCGACGACGTCGGACAAATTCTTCCGCCACACTCTCGGCTCGGTGCTCTTCGCGCTCCGCTAAAAAAATCCCCGCAGAGGGCCTGTAAGCCGGGTTCTGTACTAACCCTCTCCCTGGCCCTCACCCATTGGGTGCGGGCCAGGGAGAGGGTTAGTGGCGGTCATTCCTCTAGGACGACGGTTGCCCGTCGTCTCGAGCAGCCTACCCGGGAGTCGTAGCGAGCCGGACCGGCTCATGCTCCCTGTTTGGCCTTGCACCGAGTGGGGTTTGCCGAGCCAGGCGAGTCACCCCGCCTGCTGGTGCGCTCTTACCGCACCGTTTCACCCTTACCGAGGAAGCTGTTAGCGATTAGCCATTAGCTGTTAGCCAGAAGTGCGCTTCCACTGCCTGGCTAAAGGCTAACAGCTAAAGGCTAACAGCTCCCCCGGCGGTTTACTTTCTGTTGCACTTTCCCGGATCTTGCGATCGGTGGACGTTATCCATCACCCTGTCCTGCGGTGCCCGGACTTTCCTCCCGCCTGATTCGGCGAATCAAAGATTCGCAGAACCAGACCAGCGACCACCCGACCCTCTGCGGGGACAGTAAATTATAGTCGTTCGGAATAGCCGCACCAACCGGACGCCGGCGCGTGCCGGCAGATCGGACGGCGCATCAGCCGCAGGGCGCTAGCCCTCGGTTTTTCGTGTATGATGTCGCCACACGCACCGGACATTAGCGCGTGTCGGCTAATCCTTATTTGGGGGACGACTGCAATGGAATCGGGTGATCCGCTGGCGTACTTCATCACGTGGACTGTGTACGGATCACACCTTCAGGGCGATGAACGCGGCTGGCGGCGTCGACGCAAGGGGAACCAATTACCCCAGCCGCGACTCGCTCAGTGGCGTCGAGAACGATTGAAATTCGATGTGGTTCTGCTCTCGGCCGACGGTCGCAAGATTGTCGAAGCGGAATGCCGTCGGCACTGCGCTCATCGGGGTTGGCATCTCTGGGAAATCAACGCGCGATCGAGTCACGTTCATCTCGTTGTCACGGCAGATGGATATTCGGGCAGAACTATTCGAGACCAATTGAAGGCAAATTGCACGCGCGGATTGCGCGAACAGTGGAGTCAATTCTGTAACCGCGCCGTTTGGGCGGTCGGCGGAGATTGGGAGTGCATCAACACCGAAGAGGATCTGGATGCGGTTTGCTTGTACGTGCGCGAAGCGCAGGATCGAATGGAGTACGAAAATGTCGAATCAACCGGACGCTAGCGCGTTTCGGCTGATCGGACGGCGCATCAGCTGCAGGGCGCTATTCCCCGGTTGTTCGTATATGACATTGCCGCACGAACCGGACGCTAGCGCGTTTCGACTGATGAACACATCAGCCGCAGGCACTAGCCCCCGTTGTTTGTGCATGATTTGAGCAAATTATCCGGCCGTGACCGCGATCTGGCGGTTCTAGGCATCCTGCAGAAGACACTCGATGAGCAAAAAGCGAACTAGCTCGAAGAAGGCGCAAGAGGCCGCCCTTAAGCAGGAGAGCGAACGCGCGCTCGTCGATCAAATCCGCCGCCTGCTCGCCCTACCGATGAACAAGCGCACCCATTTCTTGCGCGTCCGCCATCCTGGCGGCGGTTCGCACTTGTGATTCGAACTGCAATTACATTCTAGGTAAGCGTTCGTCGGCAAGAGCAATAAACCGATCCCAGTCGTCTGGCGTTGCACTGAGACGGCGGAAGAACGCCAAGAAACTCCGCGGATAGGATATGTATAGCACGGCAATTTCATCGTTGCCGCGAATACCCGTGAGTTTTTCCCAGGTGATGCGTAGACTTGCCTTACCGTCGCTATAAACGAACTCCTTGTTGTCGATGATCACCTCAACAAACTCGTTGAACACACCATATTTCAGAGACCGCGCTACTCTTGAATGAAGATTCCGCGCACTCATAATCAGACAGGCCACCAGGAGAATCGCCGGGATCCAAATACGCCAGGCCGCGCGCACCTCGTCATGTTGAAACGCGTGCAATCCAACTATCCCGAACGCGACAATAAAAGCCGCGCCGGCGCAATAGAAAGCTATCCGTGCTCGCATCTGCCAAGTGCCACGCCAGGCAAGCTTGTAAGCGCGAAGCATCTCACTCGCCTCGACCTTCCCGGCGAACCGAATTGGCGTAGGCATTTGGCACCCCCGTATTGATTTCAAGTCATCTGAGATTCGACCGATCTTTTGCGACCCTGCCACGTTCCGCGCCGTGTGAACTCGGCCAACACCGCCGCCTTCACGGCCGGCTTGTCGAGGCACCAAGTGGGGCCGATGAAGTAGTCGGGCGGGGCGTCGCCGCTGATGCGGTCGACGATCATCGTTGGCGGTAGGAGCTCGATGAAGTCGACGACCGTCCGCACGTATTCGGCCCGCTCCATCAGACGCACGTCGCCGCCGGCCACCTGGTCGGCCAGCGGCGTGTTCTTCACGCAGTACAGGTTGTGGATCTTCACCGCGTCGACGCCCAGCCGGCCCAGCTCGCGGGCCGTGGCCAGCATGTCGGCGTGCGATTCGCCCGGCAGGCCGAGGATCACGTGCGCTCCGATCTCGAACCCGCGCCCGCGGCTCCGCGCCACGGCGTCGATCATCGCGTCGTGATGATGGCCGCGGTTCATCCAATCGAGCGAGCGGTCGTGCATCGTCTGCATGCCATATTCGACCGACAGATACGTCCGCCCGGCGAGCTCGGTCAGCAGTTCCAGCACTTCATCCGGCACGCAATCGGGCCGCGTGCCGATCACTAGGCCGACGACTTGCGGATGCCCGAGCGCTTCTTCATAAACTCTTCGCAATCTGTCCACCGGGGCGTAAGTATTTGTGGCCGGCTGGAAGTACGCCAGAAAGTCGCGACAGTTGCGGTAGCGGAGCCGCATGCGGGCGATGCTCTGGTCGATCTGCCCACGAATGCCTGCCCGGGGCAGCCGCCGACTGGGGCTGAAGCTGCGGTTATCGCAAAAGGTGCAGCCGCCGGTGGCCACCGAACCGTCCACATTGGGACAGGTAAAACCGGCGTCGATGCTCACTTTTTGCACGCGCCGCCCAAAACGCTGGCGGAGCCAGAAGTTGCAGGCGAAATAGGGCAAACCGGCCTCGCGCCAGGCCAGCCGCCGATCGGTCGCCGTAAGTGGTTTGGTTGACGACAATTGGGTCGTTACTTAGAGTAATTTAAGGCCAGAAAACTCTCGGGGGAGCTGTTAGCCGTTCGCTGTTAGCCGGAGGAAGAAAAGGCCAACGGCTAAGAGCTAATAGCTAACAGCTTCCTTCCCAGGCATCCAGGCATCATAGTTTCATTTTTTTGCCACGTGCAAGAGAGCGGCATTATGTACGGAGAACTGATTCCCTTAGGGGGCGGAGACCCCATCCCAGTGCTCAAGAAGCAGCTCCTGGTGGGGCGTCGCGAAAGTTGCGACATCGTGCTCCGCTTTGCCAATGTTTCCGCCCACCACTGCCAGTTGCTGATCGACAGCGGCTACCTGTATGTCCGCGACATGCAGAGTAGCAACGGCGTTAAGATCAACGACGTAAAGATGGATAAGGGCTCGACCCAGCGGATTGATCCGGGCGACATCCTGGCCATCGCCAAGCACAAGTACCGGGTGGAATACGACCCGGTCGAGCTGGGCGCGGTCGGGCCGCCGCCGGCCGACAATCTCTCGCAGGAGGTCATGCGGGAGTCGCTACTGGCTCGAGCCGGCCTGGATCGCCGCGACTTCGAGCGCGGCAAAAGCGCGCGAGCGGGCGGCGAGGAGGACGGCCGCGGCAAGCGCTACGACCCGACCAATATGCAGGCGGGCCAGATCGAGCTGCCGGACGAACCGCTGTAGTAGGGTTTAGGGTCCAGGGTTGAGGGTTAAGGATCAACGGGAATCGCACCGCTTGCGGTTTAGCCCTCCCCGGCCGTAGCCTTTTCTAAATGTCGAGAAAAAAGCGCAAGGTTCGCACTGACTTCCGTAAAAACCGCGAGGTTCGCGCCCGCGACAAGCGGGTTGCCGACTCGAGTGGCGGTGACGACTCGGCCGCGGACGATGCGCCTCGGCACGAGCGCGTCAGCGGCAAGGGGCGCATCTCTCGGAAGCGGACGGTGTCCGGCGAGGTCGTCGAGGACGAAGCCGGCACTCGGATGCTGCCTGATGTCGATCGCAGCGTGTGCCGCCTGGGTCGCGTGCTCCGCGTGCAGGGTCTGCTGAGTCTGGTTCGCGACGATGCGGGCACGATGTTTCAATGCGCCACGCGCCGGCTGCTCAAGACGCTCTCGACCGATCAGCGGCACGTCGTGGCCGCGGGCGACATTGTCTGGTTTCGGCCGGAAGGCGAAGAGCAGGGGATCATCGAGCGCGTCGAGCCGCGGCGGGGCGTGGTGAGCCGCACCAGCCGCGGCAGGCAGCACGTGCTGGTAACGAATGTCGACCAGTTGATGATCATCACGAGCGCGGCTGAACCGCGGCTGAAGCCGAACCTTATCGATCGCCTGCTCGTCACGGCCGAGAAATCGGGCATCCGGCCAATCATCTGCGTCAACAAGATCGATCTGGTGGATCCAGCCGAGCTGATGCCGCTGGTGGGCGTGTACGCTCAATTGGGTTACGACGTCGTGTTCACGTCGGCCACGACGGGATTGGGCGTCGATCGGCTCCGCGAGCAGTTGGCAGGCGCCCAGAGCGTCGTCACCGGCCAGAGCGGCGTTGGTAAGACATCGCTTCTCAACGCTGTGGAGCCAGGCCTGCATCTGCGCGTGCAAGCGGTGAGCGAGGAAACCCAGAAAGGCAAGCACACGACGACCACGGCCGAGCTGATTCCACTCTCGATGGGCGGCTACGTGGTCGACACACCCGGCATCCGGCAGTTTCAGTTGTGGGACGTGATCCCGGAAGAGGTGGCCGGCTTTTATCGCGACCTGCGGCCCTACGTGAGCCGCTGCCGCTTCCCGAATTGCACGCATACGCACGAAGACCATTGCGCGGTGAAGGACGCCGTGGCCGACGGCTGGATCGACACCCGCCGGTACGAAAGCTACGTGCAAATCCGGTCGGGCGACGACGCGTGAGAAGCGACCTGCGCCGGACTGCGGAAACCCGTCACGCGGCACGAAAAGCGCTGCGCGGCGAGTGTCTTTATTCGAGTGTGCGCATCGCTTGTAATGGGTCGCGGTGCGTGACCCCTTCGAAGGCGACAGGCGCAATTGGGGTCTCGGCCGGCCAAATTTGGGCTTGCACTTTACCCGGTTTCTCATGCCGCAAATGCGCAGCCGCGAAGGCGCATGGCCGAAGCCGCCAGTCACAATCTGAGAGCTGAGAGCTAAGGGCAAGAAGCAAAGAGCTGATTGGATTTTCAAGGAACCAACGCCGCGAGGATCGAGCGTAGGTGCAGCCTAGCAAAACACGGCCGGCAGTTCAGCAACTATTCTTGGCCAGGTGGAGGAAAGGGGGCATCACTGATTATTCAATAATCAGTGATGTCCCCTTTTCTGTTTTCAGTGATGTCCCCTTTTCTGTTTCGACGCATCCAGACGCCGAGTCCGCTGATGGCTGCGGCTAGTCCGCCGAAGAGCCACGCACCGGCTTCCGGCACCGGCGTCGGCGTCGTGATTGTCCAATTATCGAATATGCCGGTCCCGCTGTTGTACGCGAGTCCCACCGTGAACGCCGTCAGGCCGAGGTTAGTCCACGCTGTTGTGAAACTCGCCAGCGAATTGCCGTCCTCCATCGTCACGCTGAATTGCCCGGCCCCATCGCTGTGGACGGAGAGCGTGTGCAGGGTCGTCCCCTGCGCCGGCGTGAAGCCAACGTCCGTGTTTCCGAAACCGCCGGTCCCTTCCACTCGCAGCGCTGCCCCGGTGAACCCGATATGGAATAACACCTTATTATCGTTGCTGCCGGCGCCGTCGAGGACCAGCGCGAGTTGTGAGTTGCCAACATCTGCGCCCGTGGCGCTTAAGTCGACGGAAATATCGAGCTCGCCCGAATATGTGCTGTTGGTAGTGAACGTCAGCGCCCCGCCGGTCAGATTGAGCCGTTGAGAAACAACGCTTCCCGTTCCTGTGCCGGAGAGCGTGTAGGCGGCATAGTTCGAATCAACCGCAACATTGGATGAATTGTCATCGAACTGCTCGTCGAGGACGAGAACAGCGCTGGCTGGCCGTGCAACGACGCCGCAAATGAGAGCTAATCCGAGCAACTTGCCAAACGTGTAATTCATCTTGCACCTTCGCCCAACAGGTCTCACCGAACAGGGAATACAAGCGCATGACGACCGTTTCAACAGAAGCGAATGGGCACGTTCCCATCGGCGCCGCTGAAGAAACCGGCAGTCATCGGATTTGTCGGCTGCGGCTTGCCACGCGACGGCCTTGGCAGTCGTCAAAGCGCAACCGGCAGCGGGGAAATTGAACTAGTAGAGTAGAATAGTAAGGCGGCCAGCCCGTTGCAAGGATTTTTGCCCCGTTCCGGCAAAAAATTCCGAAGCCGCCCGTAAGCCGCTCTGTCGCGCCTCGGGACCGCAAAGGGCGAGCCAATCGCTGCATTGCCTTACGTCATTAACGGTTCCACGCCCGCCAGCGTGACTGATAGGAATTTTAATCCCCCGTCGGGGCTGATTTTAGGCTTGGCAAGGGGATTTTGACGAGCCGTACAACATCGCCCGGCGCTGGTGGGTACTTGGGGGCTGCATGGCCCATAAAGGCCCTAGGGGACGGCTGTACAGTAACTAGGGCGGCTGGCCTACTACCGTGCCCGGCGTAGGCATGGGGCCAGCGCAAATAGGGCGAGCGCCGCAGCAGCTGGCTCGGGCACCGTTGCGGCGCGATAGTGCGAAATAGTCTCGTCAGCCGTGAGGCGAGAGGAAAAGGGAGAGGAAAAGGGGGAGAGGAAAGGGTGTCAGAGAGGAAAAGGTGTCAGGAACCGATTTGCGTATTCGGTTCCTGACACCTTTTCTCAGCTCTGATTATTGAATAATCAATGAAGAAAAGGGGACATCACTGATTATTGAATAATCAGTGATGTCCCCTTTTCGATTTCGATTGACGCTCAGATACACTTCTCGAAGCGAAGGTTCGCACCACTGCCAATCGTGTCATAGCCCATGACCTTTGTTGACCTCATCACAGGTTCACGAAGAAGATAATCGAGAATTAGTGATTGGCGACGTGAATCCGCGGCGTTCGCCGCGTTTGTAGCCATCGTGACAAAATCGGCGCCGACTTCTTGAGAGCAGCGCTCGATAAGTGCCAAGGCACTTAGCACATCTCGCCAGTCTAATAGATTCTTATCAAGTGTCAGGCAGTGCAGCGACGCAGCGATAAGATCGCGCTGATTAGTTCGCGCCGCATGAATAGCTCCTCGGACGCCGAGGATGGCGATGTCATACGCCATTTGCAAAGGCCCTGTAAGAAATCTTGTGTCAGCTAGCAAGAAGCGTGTAGGTATAATACCCCATTCTTGCAGAAGGAGACTGACGCATGGATTCTGTACTGCAATCGCGGGCCGAGGAGTTGGCTCAGGAAT
>JBIOWO010000289.1:0-17563 GCA_044868555.1 Lacipirellulaceae bacterium
CAGAAGCTCGTTGGGTTGCACGCGGCCGCACGACGACGAGGCGACGCATAACTCCTAACCGCGGGGGGATTTTGTCCACCCCCCGAGGCGAAATCCAGCGAATATCGCCTCACTGCCACCTTCGAACTTAAGTCCGGCCAACGACTTGCGACCACGAGGTGAGGCGAAATCGACCGAGTTACGCCCCACCGAAAAAAAGAAAAAAATTAAGTGAGGCGAAATCCAACTTCGCGGGCGCCGTCCAACGGCCGACGGTTGCCTCGATCCGCCTGCATCGAGAGCTGCCTACCCCGGCGGCCACGTCATCGGCCGCCCGCCCAGCAGGTGGAAGTGCAGATGGTCGACCGATTGGCCGCCGTCCCGGCCGTTGTTCACCACGACCCGGTATCCGCCCTGCAGGTTCAATTCGCGGGCCACGTTGCGAATCACGCAAAACATGTGCGCGACGAGCTCCGTGTCCGCGTCCGTCAGGGCGTCGAGCGATATGATTTCCTTTTTCGGAATCACGAGCACGTGTGTCGGTGCTTGCGGCGAAACGTCGTGAAACGCCAGGCAGCGGTCGTCCTCGTACACGATCCTGGCCGGGATTTCCTTGTCGATGATCCGCTTGAAGATGGACATGGGGGCGCGAGCCTAATGAAATCAGCCGAAACGCGCTAGCGTCCGGTTTTTGTTCCGAGGTTTTGAAATTGGTTCTAGGTACTATTTGTCGAGCTGATCGAGTGCGATGGCTTCGTCGCGCAGCAGCACGGGGATTTGTTCCACGATCGGGTACAGCAAGTCGCCATCCGCGCGGACCAGGCCGCCGTCGATGGTTTGGACTACTTCGCGTCCCGCCTGGTTGCGCAGACGGCCGCTGCGGATCAGCGCGTTCAGTTCGGCAACCAGCGCATCGTCGGCCGGCACCAGGCTGGCGTGATTTTCGGGACAGCGAAGGATGTCGAATAGTTCGTTCCGCACCATGGGGTCGTCCGACGATGGTTGCCGCTCGCGATCGATCCCCCGACACATTGGCCGGGTTTTGCCGCGCGGCGGTCGCCGATTCCAAATTGTCGCGGCGATCGCCAACCGCTTCAGCGTCGCGGATTTCGCCCGGAAATTCAAGGGGGGCGGCGGGCCGCGGCAACCGGACTGCGAAGCGCAGAGTTACGCTAGCAGCACGGCGATTGATGTTCGTGCGCGGCCGTTGCCGATATTGACGAAGAGCGGCGCCGGCCCTTACGGCGACGCTCGATTGGCGGGGGAGCCGATCTTGGAGGATCACGGAGATGAAGAAACGGTCTCTAGCAGTTGGACTCGCATGGTTGGCCGTGCTGGCCATCGACGTTCGCTCGAGCGCGCAGGAAACGACCAGCATTGAAAACGGACCCGACGGCGTGACTTACCGCGTCACGAATCGAGTCGTGCAGCGGTCGATTCCCACCACCGAGTATCAGACACGGGAACAAAAGTCGTACCGCCCGCAGGTCACCACCGAATATCAAACGCACCCCCAGACGTACATCGCTCCGGTCACGGAGTATCAGTGGGTCGCCCGGCAACGCGGTTTGTGGAATCCGTTCGTCCAACCATACTGGAGCCACGAGCTGGTGCCGGTGACTCGTTGGGAAGTCCGCCCCGGCACGGTGCAGGTCCCCGTGGCCCGCACCGACTGGATCGAGGAAACGCGAACCACGCAGGTGCCGGTGACAACCTATCGGACCGTGCAGGACCAATCCACGAGTCGCGTTGCGATCAGCGTGCCGTCCGGCGCGGCCGGCGGCAGCTCGACGACGAGTGTGGCCCTGCGTCCGATCGGCGGTCAGCAAATGCAGAGCGACCCGCCGCGCGACGGAAATCCATGGGGCGGTAACTCGACCAGCACCTACCGCCGATAATGCGGCACGGCAAAAAGTAGTAGGCACGCTCCGTGTGCCGTAACGGGATCCTGCGCCGCGTGTCAAATTGAATTGCCAGGTCTGCCGTGGGCGCACTTCGACGACGGCACACGGAGTATGCCTGCTACACATCGAAGTGAGCGAATCGAACTGCGCCGGGTCAACTCGGCGTGGCGCGCGAGCGGCGGCGGCGCGATGGCGACGCGACCGACCATTCCTTGGTCAGCGTCTCGAAGACTTCCGGCGTCTCGTAACGGACCAGGCCTTTGCCTTCCGGCATCGGGCCGATCAGGCCGCGGAACACCGGCAGCCCGCGCAACGACAGGTCCGTGCTGCAGTCGTCGACGCCAATCTGAGTGTGCATCTTGAGCACGGTTTCGTGCTTTTCGTAGTCTTTGCTGCGCAGCTCGCCGTTGCTGCCGCGGGTGACAATACGGATCGTGGGTTTCATGCGGGAGGACTTTCGGGAGGGGAGGGGATGGATCGCGCGTCTGTACCAGTTGAACGGCCGTCGCGGGGACTCGTATCAATCCGCCAACCGCCAATTTGAACCGGACGAGCATCGCAGGACACCACTCCTATCGGCGGGAATCCATTCTGCTAGCTAGCGATTCGACTTGCCGAGTCACCACGCTTGTACGTGCTCAATCCGTCATATTCGCTGTCCGAGCGGCGTTCGCCACCGGCGATTCGTCACGCTGTCGAATGAGCCGATTGTGCGCGATAATCGCCACCCCGTCGCGACGGTCGTTCGCACCGCGGTGACCGTAACAACTGTAAGGGTCGCGCGGAGAACCAAGGCCACGTCGGCCGTTCGCAGAATGCCGACCCCACGAAGCAGCCGCCGGAATCCGACCGATGCACCGCTGCACAGTGTGGCGACGTCGAACGTCCTCATCCGCCTTGCCGACACGATTCGACCCGGATAAATTGAACAGGCCTTTCGGGAGGGTAAGCGAATGGCTAGCGGCCTGACTCGAAATCAGGTGCCGGGAAACCGGTTGAGGGTTCGAATCCCTTGCCCTCCGCTGTGACAATCAGCGTCACGCGATGTAACCCGTTGCCAAGCAACGGGTTTTGTTTTGCGCGCTTGGCAAGCGCAGTGAAACGATACACCTCTACATATAGCGCCCAAAGTCATGCGGCGTCATCCAAAGTCAAACGCAGGTATATGCACAGGGCTATGCAAACCGATGGCTTCCTGACAAAAAGAGTCAGGCGACCACGAAGCTGCATATACCAGACAGGTATATGCAGGGCAATGCGCTCAGCCGTCGTTGCGAATTAAACCCAAGATGGCGGCTCGCACCTGGTCGGTCAGATTTGGCCAAGCTTCGATGACCGATTGCATGTCCGCGTCGAGCCGCACGGGCTCTGCTGCTAGGTTTTTTGTCACCCGATTCGATCGCCCGTTCACCGCCGCAGCGAGCCGCGGCAGTTTGCCGACGGCGTCGGCGAGTTCATTCATCTGTAGACGAGTGTAGGTGCCCATCGTCAGGTTAATATCGCTGTGCCGCGCAAGCTTCTGGGCTGTCGCCGGCGTGACTCCCGCCCTGGCCAAGCCGGTGATGAACGTGGTTCGCTGGCCATGGAAATCAACGATCCTCCCCTCGCCGTCCACCGCGGGAACACCGGACTCAGCCAAGTCGCGTTGCAACATCTTCGCGGATTGCCGCCACCAAGAGCCGGGCCACACAAACTCATTTTCTGGCCGGCCGGCAAGATACTCACGCAGGGCGACGGCCACGTCCGGCGAGAGTGGCAGCGTATCGTTTCGCCTGCCTTTGGCGGTTGCAGCACGAACCGTGACCGTCGGCGGATCGACCGACAGGTCAAAAGAATGTGGCCGAAGTCTCCGTAATTCCCCACGACGGAGACCAGTGCTTTGTGCCAGCAAATAGAGCATGGCTCTGTCTCGTCCGGCAAGCCGCCGGAATACGTGCTTGCTGTCGAACGCAGTCTGGATGAGCCGTTCCGCTTCCGCGGCCGTGAGCGCGCGGCGCTCTATCCTTGGGTCTACGTCCTCATTCAGCCTCACCAGGCCCGCTGTCGGATCTTCGTGCATCCGCTTCGGCAGGAGCCAACGACAAAACGAGCGTACCGCCACCAGGTCGGCGTTGACGGTTCGATGGGAAGCGCCCGCTTTTCGTCGCGCGGCAAGGTGCTTTTCCAACGAGTCGGCCGCTCCTTGCAGCTCGGCAAGGATTTGCAAGCGGCAGGAGGAAACAACATTATTGATATTGCGGAGCGTCTCAGTGATATGTTTCTTGCTCCGTCCCTTGGCTTCCAAATGGGTCCGGAAATCGGCGAGGTGCCCGTCGATCGGCCGTGCCAGATGATCGGCTGCCGGATCCAATAGCCCGGCTTGCTGGAGACGCATCTTGCGAATAATGTCCGTCAAGATGGCCATGGCCGCCGTCTTGTCTTCGCAGAGCGGCACGCGTTGCAGCTTGCCATCGGGATCTCGGTATTTGCCGTACCATTTGCCGAGCTTGCGAGTGACCTTCTCGCCCGTCTTGGGGTCAGTCCTCGTGTACTTGGGCTTGTAAAGGCTTCCCATGCGGATGATTCAAAAAAGGGACTGATTGTAGAGCATGCCAGAGCAAAAAGCTAATGATTTGGACAGTGGGTCGCGCCGCGCTTGTGGCGTGACGCTTCCGGACAACCAGCGGCAAGCCACGCTTCGATGTCAGCGGGGCGCCAGCGAACGCTGCCGCCAAGACGCACAGGCGCCGGGAGTTTGCCGGCGGCGCGGAGTCGCCACAGTGTACGAACGGAAATGTCGAGCTTTTTGGCAAGCTTTTCCGCTGACAAAAGAAATCCGTCTTGTTTGTCGGTCGGGAAGTCACATGGAGTATCGCGATCAGGATCCATCACGCTGGCTCCTCAATGTTCGTGTAAAATGTGGCAGGTAAAAGCGCCGAAGCATTTGACTCAGATTCGTGACCGGCGTTAGCGGACGAACTCGTCTTCTTCTGTGTTAAGCGTCTCGGTGTTGTGCTCTTCGTCGGTCGGCGGCATCGGCCTCGGCGACTCAATCGGAGATTCATCCGTTTCATCGGCTGCCGCTCGTGGTGGCGGATGAGTTCGGACCGTGTTCCAGTCGTTTCCGATTCGCGCCAGACAGCGGCCGACGCCCAAGTCAGTCAGGTCCTCAACAACGCTTCCAGTGAATTCATGCGTTAGAAGTTGGGCATCTCGATGACCAACGCGAAATGCCAATAGTGCCCCGATATTCCCGAAGATTGCGGCACGGGTGGCCAAATTGAGCTGTTCCACGTACTGGCTCGCAACGACGAGTGAAAGTCGATATCGCCGTGCTTCTGCGAAGATTTGGTCGAAGCTGGCCGCGCGGTGCATAAAGCGGGCGAACTCGTCCACCAGCAGGACGTGTCGTGCGCGCTCGGCCTCGGGTACACTCCCCTGCCGGAACGCTGCGGCAACCACTTTCTGAACGATAAAGGCTCCCAAAATATTTGTTACGTCATCCGCTGGTGAGCCGGTCCGCAGATTGACAATAACCATGCGGTGGTTGGCAATCGCTTCATCCGCGTTGAGCACGCATTCCTTTGCGCCAATGATCGGTCCCATGATGGGATGAAAGACGATCGGAGCGAGCTTGTTCACGACCGCTGCCCGCCGAATCGCGGGGATGGCCGGAAATTCGTTCACCCAAAATGACTTGGCGACCCCGTCCTTCACCCGCGGAAGCGTGCGGGCTCGCTCGCTAGGGCTCGTGAACAAGTCGTACACGTCGCGAAGTGAGCCACGGGCGCTGATGGCCGCCCGAATTCCCATTCGCAATTGATGCTCCAGAACAGGTCCCCACGCCGAACCGTGCATGCGACGGAACAGCTCCACGAGTTCCTCTGTCAGGGTTGCCGCTTCCATCGGCGTTGCCGCGCTGAGCACGTTGAGTGCAAACGGATTTGCGGTGTCCGAAACGTCGAGGTAAAGCAAGTCCCCTCTTTGATCCCGAGGCACCAGCCGGCGTACCGTGGGCGCCAGGTCTCCGCAGTCGAGCAGCGTGAATCCAACTTGCTCGTCGATGAGCTGCGCAATGACATTCGCGAGCAACGTACTTTTGCCGCGGCCGGTGCCTCCCAGAACCGCGGCATGCCAGGCCAGTACAGTCCACGGCATACGAACCGCTCGGCCGCGCGCGTCGTGCCCGATCAAGATACCGCGCGATGACAGGCGCGAAATGGTGCGCAAGCGGACGGCCGAACCGTGGCGCAAGCGCTGTCGGTCGCCGCGCTGCACAAGGATCGTTGATTTGCAGCGGGGACAATCAAAACCTTCGAGGCGGTGCCCCTGGTTGCAGCGGAACGCCAGAATGTGTCGCTCTCGGTGATCGGTAAAATGGTCGCCACACTTCCACCGGGCCACCAGGGGCACAATTCGTCGGCACCCAGCGCAAAGCGTGGCAGGAAACAGCGCCGGCAAAATGAGTTCACGCAGTAGCGGCCGCGACATAATAAGCCACATGACTGCCAGTATCAGTCCCATCGCTAATTGTTGCGCGTACAGCGCTACGACGGCGGCTACGGCCACCCCGACTGCTCGAATCACGGCGGCAACCAACCGAATCCGGTTTCGCAGGTTCATGGTCCTGCCTCCTTCGGAAAAAGACTCTGACGCGGAGCCGTCCGCTGGGCCGCCGCCAGTCGACGACTGAGCGCACGGCCACTGGTCGATGCTGCTTCTTCAAAGGCACCTTCCACATCGGCCAGCCGCAGCCAGATGGCGGCTTCGAGCGTCCCCTCCTCCGCGAGCGCTTGTGCGGTGGTGCACCAGATGCGCCGCCGCATTGAAGGCGGGCCGTCGGCCGCGGCGCGAACTAGCTGGCGAAGCGCGGCATCGTCCTCTTCCCCACGGCGCCGGTGCATGACGCATAGTAGCCGGAATTCGGGCCGAGGCCGGCTCGCGCCGTGCCGCCGGTACAGATCGACTAAGAACCGCTGCGCGTCGTCGGTTTCAATCCATAGGGAATACGTCATTAGCTTCTGTCGGAGCCGAATGATCGATTCTTCGCCGCTAGACACCTCGACCAGGCATGCCAGCCGCCCATGGGAATGCTGGAATAAGAACGCGTAGTCGGGCACGAGGCCTCGAAAACAATCGTGTCGCTGGATGCCGAACCGCTCGGCCCATTCAATCCGTAGTCCTGTCAACTGTCGTTCTGATTCCCTGAGCTGAACTGCGAACTCGGTAATCAGTAGCTCGTGCGGCAGATGACTTCCGGTCGGTCGTCGACGGTGGAGCCCGAATGACTCGTCCCTGTCGACTGCGACCTTCCGCAGACCACGGTTGGTGATGAGGTACACGTTTGGCCCGCCGATCGTTTGACTCCGAACTACCTCCAGGTCCCCCTCGGCGGCCAACGTCTGCAGGTGCATCCTCGCGGAACGCAGTGTCCCAAAGCGATGGTGAAAGAATCGCCGCACCTGAAGCGCGGTCGCAGTTCGGTGCATTGCAAAGAAGCTCAGTAGCTCTTTTGCAAACGACGAGTACCGGCGCGCGGCGCGGTATCGTCGCGTGCGTATTCCAATGAATTGCCATCCTGCTGGTATCGATTTTGCCATTGCTTCCCGAGTAATTTGCAAGTTCTTGTGTTCCGACGGCGGAACAGATGTCGGAACATGCATTTCACGCGTTACCACCGCCACGTAAGCCTTAACAGCCACGCTGCGACTCGTCCGACAACGTGTCGAATCTGACTCGCGGTCCATCGCAACGCCGACCGCAACCGCCGCTGTAGCCAGCGAACCGGAGCCAACAGCCGGTGCGTCGTCCCGCTCGCGTAGGCTCGGCCGCGCCCAAGCACGACGGCAACCGTCCAGCCAAGCAACCACAGAGCGGCCAAAGCGCACGGCAGCTCAAACTGCACGCTTGATGAGCAGGGCTCCCAATCTCGCTGTTCCAATATCACGTTGTCCCGCATGGCGTAACCCGATTGAAAAAAGCCTCAGAAGGCGCTTGGTCCTTCTGAGGCTTTGCGTTTCACAACCCCGTTCGACTGGGTTATTTGTCCTTGGCGAGGCGAAAATTTCGTTCCAAGGACATCACGGTGCGGTCCCGCTCTAGGACGATGCTGATTTTTTCGTTGACCTCTAGTTCCGCTTCAGTTTTGGCGATTGTCTCACGGACCTCTGCCAAAACCTGCTGGATTTCCAAAGTCGATTGCCGGACCAGGTCCTGGATCCGCTCGCCGCCACCCACGATCAATTCGTGAGGGCTTTCGCGGGTTACCAAGTTCGAAGGGCCGGCATCAACAGTCGTAATGTGGCCGTTGCGATTCATCTCAATTCTCCCATCCATATAGGCAAACCTCCCCGATCACGATTGCAGGATCGGCAACTGCGAGGGCACTGCTTATCCGAGAAAGAGCGCCAGTCGCGCCGGCAACGAGGGCGCCGCCGGCAGCGGCCAGCCCAAGTGCGGCCGCCGCTTTCGCGCTGCTCAATTGCCGACCGCCGTTGGCCAGCGCTTGCCCTAACCAAGTCCGCTCCTTCCGACTTGAGTCTTCCCGCTCTTCCTTGCGGACTTCCAGCCCGGTGATGACGCGCGCGTAGCGCTGCAGCGGGGCGGGAATCGCGGCGATGATTTGCCGGCCCCGTTTTGGGATCACCACGCCGCTGGCGGGCAGCTTATGCTGCCGCGCGTCGACGACATCGTGCTGGTGCACGATGCGGCGGATAGTGTTCCGCAGAACGCCCCGCTCGCGCAGGGGCTCGAAATAGGTGAAACGGCAGCTTTCGTCGTCGCTCCACGTGACGCGGCCGAACCGCGGATCATCCAGCGCTGCCACCAGCGCCGCTTGCGCTTCGCCCAGCCGATCCACCATCAGTTGCAGCGTGTCGTTGTACGGCAGAGCCGCCACGCTGGCGTCGAACGCCGCAATCTCCGGCACCGTGAACTGGCAGTCCGCATAGTCCTTGCAGATCCTCTGCAGCCCCGAGCAAATGCTCGCGAACCGTTCCGTCGCCTCGGCGTATGCCGTGAATAAGTGCTCGTCGTTGTGTACCACGGGCGCCCGGAAATCAACCACCCGATCAAGCACCTCCGGAAACGTATACGACTTCTTCAATACTTTTAAGCGATGCATAAACATGCCTCCTAAAAAATAGGGGAAACCAAAACCTCCCGAGGCACGCGCCCCGGGTTATCTCATTGCAACTCTCTCGATCGCAGGGAACGTCGGATGCCGAGCACTCCCCTCCTCCCGAGCCGCCGCCTTAATTTCGGCGTCGCCACGACGGTCGAATTGTTCGACTCGACGCGGCAATGCCTCCGGCAAGCTGTAGCCGTTCACGGTTGACTTCCTTTCTTTTCGGCCAGCTTCATCGCGGCGTCCTGCTTCTTCCGCAGACGGAGCAGTTTGATGAGTTCAGCGGGCACACAACAAATCTCCGCTGAGTGGTCGTCAAACTGGACCCGCAGGCACTCGACGTTTTCCTTGCCAGTCAGGTCGCAAGTGCTCGTCAGCACATCGGTCACAATCACGCGCATCACATCGTTCCTTTCTCGTGCCAAGTTGAAGTCGGTTGGTCGGTGCCAGGCCAAACCTTCTGAACAGCGTTCACCGATTCGACACCTTCAATTGACCAGGTGCGCCAAGAGTCCCTTTCGCCCGGATCGAGCAAACCGCTTCGCCGGCCGCGAAAGGGCGGTTACGGCGGCGCCGAAAGGCGCGTTGCGCCGGCGTCCGCAACGTGGTAAACTGGGAAGACTCCAGGCAATCGGATGGCAGAATCACTTTTCGACGATCTGATGGCACTTTACGCCGGCTCACTCCGCGAGCCGCGACGCCGCGAGCTTGTCCGTCAACTTCGCGATCCCCGTTCTGACGCCGCGCACGCCTTGGCCGAGATACAACGCATTGCCCGTAGCGAAATCGACGTTGCCAGAGTCCCCGGACTGGAAGAGATTGCGGCCTGGGATGCACTTCGGCAGCCAGAGGGGGAAGCGGAATGAGCGGGCTGATCGAGACATTGCAGCTGTTGCGCTCATTTAGCGGCAGCTTCAACCCCGACTGGGAGAGGCCGATCATCGACCACTTTCGCGAAACGTATCTGCGACGTTTCGAGGAGGCGAAGGCGGAATACTGCCGGAAGGCATTGGACGGCCATTACGTAACCGACACCAAGCTAAAAGAACTGCTTGGCTACTCTTCGCCGGCTTCGATCTCCGATATTCGCAACGCCGCGATTAGCTTGGAAATGTTCGACCTGCTGCAAGCGACGGTCGGCGCCCACGTGACGTTCCCATCCGTCATGGAGCGCCGCACCGACACCCTGGTCGAAACAGTCGACTTTGTGCGACGCAACCTGATGAACCAGAATCCAACCACGCCGTTTGATAGGAAGACGTACCACTGTGTGGAGCAATCATTCGCCGAAGACCTGACCGCGTTTGAATTGGAATTCGAAGGCGACGAGCGCGGCTGGCTGCGACATCTGCTGAAGCGCGTGCAATCCATCGTGCCAGCGGATTTCATCACGGAAACGGCCCAACTTGCGAAATTGTTGCGCGAATGGGGGCCCGCATACCTGACCACGAAGAACGCGTTGATACTGCTCGTGAAGGAGGCTCCGAAAGCCCATGGCACCAAGCGACGAACTTAGCCGCGTTGTGCAGGGTTACGCCGGTGATGCCGACGACCGTCTGCGGCGCGACCTGGACCTGCCGGATTCGGAAGCCAGCCGCGTGCTGCAGGTTGTGCGTACCCTGGCGGTCGCTCCGCTTGATCTGCGCGCGTTGCCTGGAATCGACGAGCTATTGGCGTGGGACGCGGCGCACGACGACGCGGCCAATTGGCAGTTTGACGTGGACAACCCGGTCCCGGCGCTGCACCAGTTGGCAACCCTCGCGTCAGCACGTGCCCGCGGCGGCCGGCGGACCGAGGCGATCGAGTTGCTCATTCGCGCCGTCCGATTGGCCCTCGTCAATTTGGGGGAAACGCATCGTGATACGCCAACGTATATCAACGGCCTGTCCCGACTGTATTATCAGGTCGGCGAGTTCGAGACGGCCGGACGCGGTTTTGAGCGTGCTATCGAGATACGAACCGCCGTAATGGGCCCCGAACATACCGACACGGCAATCAGTTTAACGGGCCTTGCGCGCGTCCGCGAAGCGCAGGGTCGCTATGCTGAGGCAGTCCCATTGCATCGACGCGCATTGGCGATTTTTGAGAGAACGCAGGGTACGGGCCACCCCGACACGGCTGTGAACCTCAACGATTTAGGCTGCGCGCTGCACGCGATCGGCGAGCTGACGGAAGCCAGAACGCTTTTTGAGCGGGCGCTGGCAATCTATCGGGAGTTTGAGGGACCGTCGAGCCTCAATGCGGCGACCGCGCTGGGCAACTTGGGCAGCGTCCTAGAGGCGCACGGCTCCTTGGAACAGGCCAACCAGGCCTATGCGGAATCGTTGGCAATGATTGAGGTGTCGGCGGACCGGAATGACTCGGCCTATCGTTGGGCATTAAACAACCTCGCCTCCGTGATGGCGCTGATGGGCGAGCCCGCGCGCGCGCGTGATTTGGTGGAGCAAGCGCTGGCGATGCCGTGCGGAGACGCACTGGAAGGGCGGCTCGCCGAAGCGGCGCTGCGGAATAATTTGGGAATGGCGTATCAGATGCTCGGCGACTCGACCGCAGCACAGGCCCAGTACCAATCCGCCCTCGCCGTGCTTGCTCCGCTGACTAGTAAGGAACATCCGCTCGTGTGCGCGATCCGAAGCAATTTGGTTCGCTGCATGCCGGAGGTTCCATTGGAACCCTCAACTTCCGGCGATGCTGAGTGGACTGCTTTCCGAACCGCCTTGGGCACGGGACATCTGCCCGCGCCGCTGTTCGGCGCTACCGGCGTCTGGTGTTGCACGCAGGAGGGGTTTTCTTTCCCAGTGATGATGTCATTGGCAGCGTAGGTTGCGCTCGTTACGCTCAACGCGTCCGGGGCAAGTGATTTCGAGATACCGCGCTTCGTTGAAATCCCTGCCAAACAGGGGTCTCCGATTCCACGGATTCCATTATATAAGGCACTGCCCACCAGCCCGCCGACAGCCCGCTCGGCAACTCCCCTATCTCGCGGCCTGGGAAGTTTCAGCAAGAGCGAGAGAAAGGATGCTCGCGTTTCTTTCATTGTGTTCCCTCAGCCAAAGGTCGTTCGCCGCGCCACGCCACCTTGACTTCACGGTAAGCGAAAGGCGCAGCGAGCAATCCTCCGGCAGCTTGGCTTCCCTTCCCCAAAGCGTATCCGGCCGGGCCGTGCAAACTGCTTTTTAACGGCGATTGCCAAAGGCAGTAGCCGCCTTCCAGCAGGCCTGGAGCCATAGACGTTCGCCAGCGTTCAAAACCATATCCACGCGCGGGGCGCCATCAGCGTCGGTGACCTGCAGAGCCTTCCAATCCACGTCGCCTCCACGTAATTCGCCAATTCGCGTCGTCCGATCAAACGTGAAGGTCCATTGCTCGCCGTGCTCGTTCTGGAAATATCCAACGTACAAATTGCGGTCGTCGTCGCTTATCTCAGGCGGCTCGTTTTCAGTCGTCGCGTGATGGTTTGAAACAGTGAAGATGGGCTTAGACATGCCGGGAGTATACCCTGTTCACTTCCCACTTCGCATCCTTTTTCATTGCCGCGTTTGTTCGTCTTCGCTTGGCGGGACGGCCGCTTGCTCAAAAATATTCAGCAATCCCCTACTCCGATGAGCGTCGGTGACGTTTCGCCGTTCCCACGCTATTGTGTTCTCATCAGCTTCTCAGCTGAGGCGAGAACGCTCGTTTCTCCCGTTCTCGCAAGCCCCGCCCAATAAAGTCGCAGTTGTCAGCCCCTTGTTATGGTGACGAACGTTCATCGAGTACTTGTCGAATCTCCTTGAGCTCTCAATCAAATCGACTTTTGAAACTGCCTCTCGACAACGGTTTGACATGTCGTTCACACCGGATCACTCCGCAACTCAGATGACAACGCGGCCTTCGCCATTTGTCACGGGACATGACTGAGTCATGTCACGGCGAAACATCGAACGATTCTTCCGTCAACCGATTCTTGTCCCGGCCATCGCTCATCGAACGTCCCAGACATTGTCATCGCTCCGTCAATGACAAGTCCCAGCCATGTCCCAGGACAAACCAAGCGACGCAACTTGTTTCCTCTACAGTCCAAATGTGTGTCCCACTCACTCCCCTACTCGCAACGGCGGCCGCAAGGGCTCCGTCAACAATCGACGACCGGTTTCCGATGAGATACTCGCCGGCCGATGTCCGAGCCATGGATTTGGCATGTCAGGGAAGTGTCTCGGACGTTGTCCTATTCCCCTCTCCGATGTCCCGGCCGCACAGCGCGACAGCGTGGCAGTCCGCTCCAGGACGTGACCCGGTCGTGTCCTTGACAGAGTCCCAGACAGCGTCCTAGGGTTGTCCCGTTTTATTCCCACGATTTATGTCCACATCCACGGAATGGTCCACGAAGAAGCAAACCGCCAAGATGATTTCCCGCACCGAGCGGACCGTTAGCCGCGTGGTCCGGGACGCCGTCGAGAAAAGGACTGATGACATTTTGGCCAATCTCAAGCTAGTGTACGCCAATGGCGACGAAGTCCCTGGAGCCAACGTGACCGTCGAACTTCTCGCGAAGAACGAGCAAGAGGGGAATCGCACGCGATGGTTTTTCCGGAGAGTTTGGTGGCGAGACGAGTTTGCACTTCGGATCAACGACAGTTCACTGACTGATGCAGAGACGACTGACAACGACCATGAGTCCGAAGCCGCTCAGGATAGGGGAGTCGGCGATAAATTGGTCGGTGAACCACCGGCGCTCCCGACTGACTCCATTGTCCGCGCGATCGTCCTAGAACACCTGCACTTCAATGACCGAAAACATGCTGCTGAGATCAAGCAGCTCACCGACCGTGTGCTTCAAGTTGTGGAGACTAACCAACAGCTGCAGGGTCAGACGAACACGCTTTACAATCAGTTTCAAGAAACCCTCAAGCAGAGTGGGGGACTCAAGGCTCTGATTGAAGGAGCTACTGTTTCGGAAGCGAAACGGACGACGAAGGCAACGCCAGCGGGCGCAGTTCAACCCATCGACAACGTCGTCGAAGTAGAGTCACCGGAAGCAGAAGGGGAGACGGCGAAAACCCGTGTCGCCAAACGCCCTCGCCCAAAGCAAAAGACTTCTACTTCCAGGCCGGCGGTGAACAACGACGCTTTCCCAACCTTCCGCCGGATCGCCCGTTTCCTCAGCCGCAAGTGAGCTTCGCAATTCCGTCCATCCGAACGGCCCCGAAAGTGCCAGTTCCTGGCCGTCAACTTCCTGCTAACCGGTCGTTTCATAAGTGCCGTCTAGCAGGAACAAAATGCCCTGATAACTGCCGTCTAGCAGGGACCAGTAAACTGCCGCTTAGCAGGAACTCCTTTAGTAAGAAGCAGAAACAACCGTTTACCAGAAACTTACGTACCCACAAAACGCGGTACAGCCGCAATGTGTGTATTTTTGTTCCCACTCACACTTGAGTCAGCCAGACCTGTCGTACTACGGCCTGTCGGAAGTCCCGCGGTTTGGGAAGGACCACCTCGCGCTCGCGGACTGGCGACTGAGTGTGCCGCACCAGCAAAACCGACGAGGGGAGTCACTGTCGTTTGTCGAGTTTGATTTCCCGCACGCTTCCGGCGCAAAGAACGTATCGCTGGAAGGTGGGAGCCGCGTCGGATTACCGACCGACGCCGATGACCTCTACTTGATCGGGCTCTTGACGCTGGCCGCCGCCCTCGATTTTCCAGCCAAGTTTCATTTTGAACCGTCGCACGTTTTGCAAGTCCTGCGGCTACCGGTCCGTGACCGGCACATCATCGCCCAGCGCCGCGCATACGAACGATTCGTTGCCCTCACCGCCACGTTTCGTGGCACGTGGTTTGATCGAAAGTCGAAACGGCTCAGTGGCGATTTCATTACCGGCATCATCGCCGAAGTCTGCTATGAACCGCGGCGAGGCCGCCGACAAAAAGGGGCGCGTCCGGCCAGCTACGTTCAATTCACCGACAACTTCCATCGCAGCCTGACCGAGGGCAACCTCATCAACGTCGACTTGGAGCTGCTTGCAAACTGGAGCAGCCCAACGGCGGCCCTTCTCTTTCGACACCTAAATAAGGTCTGGCACTCCGGTCGCAAACCGTTTCACTACGAGCGGGATCTGAAAGAAATCGCTTGCGGTCACCTCCACATGGCCGCGAGCAAGAATCTCAAGGAAAACTTCGGCAATGCGCTATCCGAAATGGAGCGACGGCGATATCTCACGGTGATGCCGATCAACGACCGATTTCAGAAGATCCGCCGGGGGATCTGGCGCGTGGCCTTCGAGTTGCATCCCGATAGGGTGTTCAAGCCCAAGGCGGTCCGAACCAAAGCGTCGTCACCGGTGGCCACTGAAGCACAGGAAATCCTGGCCGCCTATAGCCGCGCTCGTTTCGGCACCAAAGCGTACCGTCCCCGTGACCATGAGCTTACGCACGCCGCGGCTCTTGTCGCCGAGTTTGGCAGTCAGTCCGTGCTCCGCGTCTTGCCGCGAGTTGTTGAACGAGTGAAGCAGCAATCAAAGGCGGATGTCTATTTTGGATTTGCTGTGCCCTATTTCCGCGACGCACTCGCAGCGAACGCCAGTCAAAAGGGTTTACGCGATAAGGTCGCCGCGACGAATACCAAGATCCACGTCGACCAAGTCCGCATGGCCGAAGAAAGCCGATACCGGCACCAGCAACATGAAACTCTACTTGCTGCATGGCGTAACACGACCGCGCGCGAGCGAGCTGCGTACCGTGCCACCGCGCTACAAAGTGCGGTTAGTGAAACTGCTCGACGTCGCATCCGCCAATCAAACGTCGACGAACCGGTCCCTGAAATCCTCCAAGTGCTAGCTCGCGCGACCGGAAGAGGGGAGTCAGCGTTGTTACATTCTTAGCGATTCCTTTATTCCCATGCCCACCTCAGCCCCACCAATAGCCACGCAGCCCCATAGCCTCGACGCAGAGAAGACCGTCCTCGGCGCGCTGCTGCTCGACCCCGACGCGATTACGAAGATCGCCGCGGCGCTCCGGCCAGATGATTTCTATGACCCGATCTATCGGCGGGTTTATGAGGCGTGCGTGCGGGTGTACGACAGCCGGTCGCCGGTCGACCTTGTCACGGTGTCCGAAGAACTTGCCAGCGACGAGGCCCTGACCCGACTCGGCGGCATAGAATTTTTGGTCAGGCTGGCCCAAGGTGTTCCAACGGCGAGCCACGTTACCAACTACGCGGCGATCGTCCGCGACAAGGCGCGCCGCCGCGCCCTGATTAAAGCCGGTCAACGCATTACCGGGCTCGGCTACGAGACCGATGAATTCCCGGCGATGCTGGAGCAATCCCAGTCGGCACTGCTGGCCGTGGCAGACGGAGCCTCAGAGACCAAACCCGAATCAATCAAAGCTGTGACCGAGCGACGCTATGACCAAATCGCCCAGGTTAAAGCCACGGGTGACACGACGGCTTTGCGGCGCGTTTCGTCCGGCTTTCAAAACATTGACTACTACTTCAATGGATTTGCACCCGGATCGCTGACCGTGATCGCCGCCCGGCCGAGTATGGGTAAGACCGCACTTGCCACCGGCATCGCACTCCATGCTGCCAAGGCGAAGAAACGAGTCCTCATCTTCTCTCTCGAAATGACGAAGGAGGAAGTGTCGGATCGCATCACCGCCAGCAGTCTCGGCGTGCCGACGTGGAAGATCGAAAAAGGCGATATCACCGACGAACAGGTCCAGCAGATTGGCTTGGTGGTCGACGGCTTCGGCGACTCTCCGCTCTTCATCGATGATGACCCAGACACCACGCTCTCAAATCTGCGGGCCAAGGCGATCCGGCATCAGCTGGAGCACGGCCTCGACCTGCTTATTGTCGACTATCTGCAGCTCGTCGAAGTGCCGAAGGGGATGGCGGCCCGCGAGAACCGCGTGCAGGAGATTTCCATAATTTCACGCGGGCTGAAGCAACTCGCTCGGGAGCTATCTGTACCGCTAATAGCGCTTTCACAACTCAACCGCGCCGTGGAGAACGCGCCGCAGTGCATCCCACAGCTCTCGCATCTTCGCGAATCCGGCAGCATCGAGCAGGACGCCCATAACGTCCTCATGCTCTGGCGCGAAGGCTACTACAACGAGGACTGTGAGAATCCCGACCTGACAACGATTTTCATTCGCAAGAATCGACAAGGACCAGTCGGCACGGCCGAACTGATGTTCAATAAAGAACTGATGCGCTTCCATCCGCTCCAGCGATGACGCATTTCACCGGGGCCACAGACAGGGCCAGGCGGGGGCCGGCACCGGCCCCTCGCGCGGCCCCACCGTCGGCACCCTCAGAGAGGGCAGCCGCGGGCTTGGCAGAGCCAAGAAACCACACTGCGAGGGCAACATCGCTCACGGCCTATCCGGCCGCGAGGCCGGTACTTTTTACTCGCTGGCCTCGGACCTCGGCACTTAAGCGGAAAAACTACCGGCCTCGCTGCCGTCGTGCGGGCTTTAGTGGTTGCTGCTATTGGCTGCGCCGCAGCAACCGCCCGCACGTCGACCGCTCGCGTCGTTGCCGCACTTCGCCGGCCGACGGCCGGAACGACGCGGAGCGTGACGACCTCTGCGGCGA
>JBIOWO010000290.1:0-12152 GCA_044868555.1 Lacipirellulaceae bacterium
CGGTGTTTACGGCGGCGAAGATGCCCAAACCCTGGTGGGAGCAGGCATCGTTCGTGTTGTTTTATGCCGCGTTTTTCCTTGCCGTTTACTACTTTGTTTACTGGCTCAATCAGTACGCAGTTCGAACCCAGTTGGAGCCGCGGCGGCAAGAACTTTTGGCCGTTCGCGAAAGTCTTAGAGAGTCGCAAGAATGACAGAACAACATTCAAGGAGTTTTCCGATGTGGCGAGCAAGTTACGTGAGCGTTTTTATGTGTGCGGTCATTGTGGTAGCGTTCGTTGGGTCGGCGTGGGGAATTGATATGAAGTTGCAAATCGATCCGCTCGCTCAGCCGCTTGTCGAACAGGGGAAAGTCGTCGGGATGGTGATCGGCATCATCCGCGATGGCGAGACGCAGGTCCTCGCCTACGGCGAGACCGTGAAGGGTTCTGGAAAGAAGCCGGACGGCAAGACTGTGTATGAGATCGGGTCGGCCACCAAGGCGTTCACCGGCGACCTGCTCGCGGACGCGGTGCTGGCAGGTCGCATGAAGATGGACGATCCGGTGCAAAAATATATGCCGAAGTCCGTGACGATGCCGGAGGTCGACACCAAGCCAATCACGCTCGAGCACCTGGCCACGCACACGTCGGGGCTGCCGCGGTTGCCGGATAACATGAAGTTTGGAGATCCGATGAATCCCTACGCGGACTACACAGGGAAACAGATGGCGGATTTTCTCAATGGTCACAAGCTGCGGCGGCCGCCGGGCGAATATGAGTATTCCAACTTCGGCATGGGGCTGCTCGGAACGTTGCTCGCGCGCGAAAGTAAGAAATCGTACGAAGCGCTGCTGATCGACCGCATCGCCAAGCCGATCGGCATGCCGGATACGCGAATCAAGCTCAGCAAGAGTCAGCAAGAGCGGCTGGCCCCGCCGTACGATGAGAAGCTGCGTCCGAACAAGAATTGGGACAATCCGACGCTCGTCGGAGCAGGTGGGATTCGGTCGACGGTCGACGACATGCTCAAGTATCTGCGGGCGAACCTGGCCGAAGATGACAAAGCCCTTACGAAGTCGCTGCAGTTCGCGTGCGAGAAGAGGCACACGATGAAGGACGGAGGAGCTATCGGGCTTGCTTGGCACCTGGCGGGCGACGGCATCACCTGGTGGCACAACGGGCAGACGGGTGGTTACTCGTCGTGGATGAGCATCGTGCCGCCGATGAAGGTGGGCGTCGTGGTCCTGACAAATACGGCGACGGACGAAACAACTGCATTAGGCACGGAGTTGACGCGCACGGTCTGCAGCGTACCGGAGACGCCACCTGGCGAGCGCAAGGAAGTCGCCGTCGATGCCAAGCTGCTCGAGTCGTACGTCGGCAGTTACGCGATCGTGCCGGAGTTCGTGCTGACGGTGACCGTCGAAAACGGCCAGTTGATCGTGCAAGCGACGGGTCAGCAGAAGCTTCCGTTTTATGCCGAGTCGCGGACCAAATTCTTTTGCAAACTGGTGGATGCACAGATCTCGTTCAGGAAAAACAGGGCGGGCAAAGTCACGCAACTGATCCTGCACCAGAACGGCCGGAACATGCCCGGGAAGCGGCAGGATTGATTCGCGTTTTTGCGCGGCCGGTAGACGACTAATGCGCAGACAATGGCGCAGCGGCAGCCGGTTGTGGTAGATTGACAGCTTGATACGTCAACCGCGCGGACCCATCTCATGCGACACATTCGATTCTTACTTGTCTCGTGGATGCTGATCGGTGTTGCTGCACGGCCGGAAGTCGCCGCGGCGCCGGTTGATGCCGACGTGCTGCTCAAGGGTGGCACGATTGTGGATGGCGCGGGTGGAGAGCCGTATGTGGGCGACGTGGCCGTGGCGGGGGATCGGATTGTCGGCGTGGGTGACGTAGAAATTGGCCGCGTGGGGCGGACGATTGACAGCCGCGGCCTGGTCGTCTGTCCCGGATTCATCGATCTGCACAACCACAGCGACGACGATTCGATCTTGAATGAAGAAACGCGCGACGCGCGCTGCTATTTGACGCAAGGCTGCACGACGCTGGTGACCGGGAATTGCGGCGGCGGCGCAGGGAACATCGGCAAGTATTACGACCAATTGGCGAAGGACGGCGCCGGCATCAACATCGCGCATCTGATTCCGCAGGGCGAGATTCGCTCGGCGGTGATGGGCAAAGTCCGCCGCCCGCCGTCGGCCGAGGAGCTCAAGAAGATGCAGGAGCTGGTCGCTGTAGGCATGGAGCAAGGGGCCTGGGGCATGTCCACCGGGCTGCAATACGTGCCCAGCGCGTATGCGGACACGGATGAAATCGTCGCCCTGGCCAGTGTTGCCGGGCAACACGGCGGGATATACGCAAGCCACATCCGCGACGAAGGCGACACGCTGATCGAGTCGATCGAGGAAGTGATCGAGATTGGCCGGCGGGCGAAAATGCCGGTGCACGTTTCGCATTTGAAAGCGAGTAAGAAGAATAATTGGGGCAAGGTGCGGGCGGCGGCGCGTGTCATCGAGGACGCGCAGAAAGCGGGAGTGCGGATCACGGCCGACCAATATCCCTACAACGCCTCATCGACTTCGATCATGGCGATGTTGTTGCCGGATGAGGAGCGCGAAGGGGGCGAGAAGTCGACGGTGGCCCGACTGAAGGATCCGAAGGAAATCGAGCGGCTGCGTCCGATGATTGCGGACGCGATCGAAGCTCGCGGGCAATTGATGATCGCCAGCTGCAAATCGAAGCCGGAATGGATCGGAAAGACAATCACCGACATTGCTGCTGCGGAAGGCCGCGAGCCAGTGGAGGTGGGGCTCGAAGTGCTGCTGGATGGCGACGCCAAAGGCGTGAACTTCGGCATGGACGAGATGGACGTGCAGTATTTGATGGCGCTGCCGTGGGTGGCCACCGCATCGGACGGCAGCAGCAAAATCGACAACGGCACGCGACCGCACCCGCGGAGCTTCGGCACCTTTCCGCGAAAGATCGGGCGGTACGCGATTCAAGAAAAGGTGCTGCCGATGAATGTGGCCGTGCGAAGCGCGACGGGCCTGCCGGCCGACATTCTGGGCTTGGCCGATCGGGGCTACGTGCGCGAGAATCTCGTGGCCGATTTGTGCGTGTTTGACCCGGCACAATTGGTCGATCGAGCGACGTACGAGAAACCCTTCGAGACTTCGCACGGGATTCGCTGGCTAATGGTGAACGGCCGGATCGCAATCGCCGATGGGGAACATCAGGACGTGCTGGCGGGGCGGCCGCTGCGCCACGATGCGAAAAAACGTGACAGCGCAGAGTGACGATGTTAGGCTGGAGCTGGCTAGCCTCGGGACCGGAACCTCGATGCGACTCACTTGGACAATCGTGGCCCTGCTGTTGCCGCTCGTGGCGGCCCGGCCTTCCGCCGCGCAGTTGCCGACGGCCACCGGACGGCAATTTACGTTGAGCAACGCGGCTTGGAAGGTGTTCATTCCGAGCACGTATCAATATCGGCCGGGCAACGTGGCCGACCTGTTGGTCCATTTTCACGGCGATCCGCAAACCTATTGGAACAACGCCCAGTACGCCAAGTTGAACGCGATCATCGTCACGGTGAATTACAGCGGCCTGTCGAGAGCGTACTCGACGCCGTTTTCGAATGCTTCGAATCCGACGCTGTTTCAGACCGTAGTGAACGAGGCGCTCACCAAGGTGCGCGCAGAGACAGATATTCCGGATACTCTGCAGTGGGACAAGCTGGGCGTATCGTCGTTCAGCGCGGGGTACGGAGCGGTCCGCGAGATTCTCAAGAGCTCCACGTATCGCAACGACATCGACGCTCTGCTCGCCGCCGATTCGCTGTACGCCACGACGGCGGGCGACGGCACGCCGCTCGATTCGCAAATGGTCGATTACAAGACGTACGCGGCCGCGGCCAAAGCCGGCACCAAAACGTTCCTGTTCAGCCATTCGCAGGTGCCGACGTATACCTACGAGACCACCGGCGAGTGCGGTGACGAGTTAATGCAGTCATTGGGAATCTCGGCGAGCGCATACAACGTAAACGGACTGGGGACGCTAAACTTTTACCGACACGCCAAGAGCGGCAATTTCGAGTTGTGGGGCGCGACCGGAACGGACGGCGATTCGCATTTGGAGCATCTGCGCTACATCGGCGAGTTCCTGGAGGAGCTGCCGCTGGCGAAGGTGGCCCCGATCGGCGACTACAACCGCGACGGAATGGTCGGCGTCGCCGATTACATCGTATGGCGGGACACGATGGGCTCGACGACGAATCTCGTGGCCAACGGCGACAACACGGGTGCCAGTTTCGGCAAGATCGACGCGGCCGACTACACGGCATGGCGGAAGAACTTTGGCAACTCGGCGGCGGGCAGCGGCGCGGTTGTGCCGGCGGCCGCCATTCCGGAGCCGGCGGCCTGGATACTTGCGCTAGGGATTGTCGTTCTCAACGCATTTGTTCGCCGGCCGTGCACGGCAACCACATAACGGCCGCTGCCGCAGTACGCGCCGCCGCCAACAACCGTCAATTGAAATTCCGATGGCGTTGGAACCATTCCCAGTCGCTCTGGGCGGTGGCTGCGAGCGGATGATTGACCGCCGCATAGGCCGCGGCGCGAATTTTCAGTACGTCGTGGGTCCAGGGCACGTTTGGCTCCAATTCGGCCAGCGCTTCAACGACGTTCTCCGGTCCCAGTCGATCCGCAATGATCACGCGAACGGTTTTTCGACGATGATCGCAGCTGTAAGCGGCAAACGGTTGGCTTAAGTTTTGAAAGAGTTGACGAGCGGCCACGGGGTCTGCATTTGCCACGACGATCGCGCGGTTTAGGGCGTGGTTGACCAAAAGTACATTTACCCACGGATCCTTGGCAACTCGAGTGAACAGTTCATCGAGCGACTGGGCCGCTTCGCGCCACTCCCCGACATGTATGAAATAGGTGGCGCGAACGGCTGCCGCCTCCGCAGGGCGCCGCTCTGCTACGGCTGTAAGAAGTTGTAAGCATTCGGAACGGGACAGCTCGGCATAACACATGGCCAGCATCAAACGCTGAATTCCGTCTGTCGGATCGCGATATTTGGCCGGCCAGGCGTCGGCCGCCGCAGTGAAATTAACGTTTTGCAGGTCCGTGTACGCGCGCACCAGGTCCTGATCCGCTTTCTCCTGCAAGAGACTGTTCGACAACTCACCGGAATACATCAAATTGAATAGCTGACGACGCGATTCAACCAAATCCCAGTCGATCGCGTCGTCTCCGAGCGAAGGCCGAAGGAAACCCCTACTGCCAGGATTCTTTCGAATGTCTTCGATTGAGAACGTTGTCGATTGTCCGACGCTTCGGGCAAAGCGATATTCGAGCACCGTACGATCGTCCGTATTCAGCACGATGGACGGCAGCCTTGCTGCCTCCGCGGCCAACCCAGGACCGGCAGCATAGTGGGCCAGGAATCCTTCAAGGTCATCAACCGTCCAGGTCTTGGCGAGTGCCTCCTGCACCGTGCCTGTGCCGATCCGCTCGCGCAGCTCGGCCGCCGTATAATCGAGCGGCGTCTCCGAGCAGATGAGCAGCAAATCGGGCGCTAAAGATTGCCACACCTCCACGTGCTTGAATTGGGTCCCGAGTGTGGCGAGTACAGTGCTGACCGAGGCGCTGCTTATTTCGTACGCCTGCAGCCACTGGATGAACAGGCCGCCCTGTCGTAAGTCCTTGCGAACCGCTTGATAGAATTCGGTCGTATACAAAGCAGCAACGCCTGCGCGATACGGGTTGGAAGGCTCGGAGATGATCAGGTCGTATTTGTTCTTCGTCGTGAAGACGAACTCGCGGCCGTCGTTATAAATCCGCCGCACGCGCGGATGATGCAGAGCGTCCCAATTGAGCGCCTTGCAGCGGGACACCATTTCGTCGACGGCCGGCTCCAACTCGACGACGTCAACGCGCTCGATATTGCGCATCTGAGCGAGCCATCCTGCCGATTCTCCGGTGCCCAGACCGATAACGAGCGCTGTCTTTGGATCGTCGTGCAGCACGGCACCCAGGATCGACATGCCAACCTGCGTAGCCGCATCGTTAATCGCGCTACCATCGCTTTTGCCGTTTACATAAAACGCGAGGCCGTAGTCGTTATTGATTCCAACGCTCGACTCGATTCCATCGGCCTCCCAAATCGAGCTGAGGCGCCGTTGATTCAGCCACGCTTGAACATCGTTCGGCACGGACTTTGGCGGCAGATCGGACCGTCCGGCGCCGATCCCGCCGTGGCGCCACGCCGCCGAAGGCCCACGGGCAAACATCGAGCCGGCGGTCGCGACCGCCAGTCCGGCGACGATGATGGCGGTGCGGGGCTCAAACCGCGGCGCACCGAGGAGGACCACGAGGGACAACAGGGCCAGGAGGAGTGCAATCGACAGCCACATTCCCGGCGCGGAGAGCAGCGGCAGGCCGCCGAAACCGGCGACCAGCGAACCGGCAATCGCGCCCAGCGTGTTCCAGGCGTACGTCATGCCGAGATGTCTGCTGACCGCCTGACGGCCATGACCCAGAAGCGCGACTAACAGCGGAAATTGCAAACCGCTCACCAGTGCCACGGGCAGGACGACAATCGACGTGATGTAGGTCCAGCCCAGGACCAGGGTCGGGAAACCAGTGGCGGATTGCGCGTTCCAGCCCGCCGTCAAGGCGAGCCGGTCGCCCAACATATAGGGGAATATGATCAACAGCGCTTCGCATCCACAGGTGACAGCCAGAGCCGACCAGGTCGGTTGCAGCCGTCGGAATACGAAGTTGTAAGCCACGCCGCCGACGCCGATCCCGAATAAAGCAGTGCATAGGATGAGGCCGAACGTGAAAGCGGTTCCACCCAGGATTGGTCCTAACATGCGATACCAAACCAATTCGAGCGCGAAAAACGTGAATCCCAGCACGGCTGCGGTCAAGTAAATGAGACGGGGACGGAAACAAACGTTTGCGTCACTTTCATCGGCGGGGATCGAATTGTCCGTACGCGTTTCGTCGCTCCGGCCGGAATGCGGAACGAATCGATACGAGCAGGCGATGGCGATCGCGCCAACGCTGAGGCCGAGCGCGCTCGCGCCCCACAATGTGATCCGCGTTCCAAAATGTTCGAGCGAGACGAACGTGGCGATCACGGTCCCGAATACGGCGCCCAACGTATTCGAGCCATAGAGCAAACCCAAGGCTCGGCGGCTGTCGTCCGTGGCCGGCGTGACCGATCGCACGGCAGCCGGCAGCGTACCGCCCATCAAGAACGTGGGCGCTGCCATGACGGTCGCGGCAAGAACCAGTCGAATGGCCGTGGCGCCTGGCAGGCCAAGTGACTCCTGTCCGCCGAGTTGAATGTACACCGCACTGGCGAAATCGATGAGCCAGGGCGAGACGGCAGCGGCGAGCGCGATCGCCGCTTCCAACACGCCGTACATGCGGAGCGGATTGGCGACCCGGTCGGCGCGTTTGCCCAGTACGGCGCTCCCCGCGCCGATACCGGCCATGAAAATTGCGAGCACGGCGGCCACGCTGGCCGTTGTGGCGCCGAACACGAGCCGCAGCTCGCGCATCCACGCCACCTGGAAGACCAGCGCCGCGCAGCCGGAAGCGAACGTCAACAGCACCAACAGGGAAATTGGCGGCATGGACGCACCGGTCTCCGTCCTAGAATGTGTCGCGGACAGCATTCGCTACTCGAATTTTCGATGGCGCTGGTACCATTCCCAGTCGCTTTGGGCGCTGGCCGCCAGCGGATGATTGACGGCGGCGTAGGTCTTGGCGCGCAGCTTGAGGACATCGGCCGTCCAAGGCACGTTGGGCTCAAGCGAGGCCAGTGCGTCGACGACGCGTTGGGGATCCAGTTCGCCGGCCACCATGACGCGGGCTACTTGACGGTGGTAATTGGAACGATTGGCAGCAAGCGGCGGCGTCAGCCTGTCATAGAGTTTCCCCGCCGCCGCGGCATCAGCCTTTGCCACTTCAACCATTTTGACAAAAGCGTCGTCAATCATGCGGGGGACAACCCAGGGATTGGCTTCCAACCGTGAGAGGACTTCCTCGTACGATTGGGCTGCTTGGCCCCACTCTTTGCGCTCGACATGATAGGCGGCGCGGATCGCGGCCACTTCCGTGGGATGGCGCTCGGCCGCAAGCGCGATCAGCTCCAGACACTCGGGGCGGCCCAGCTCGGCGTAACACCTGGCCAGAATCAGACGCTGAACTTCGTCCGTCGGATTGAGCTGCTCGACCGGCCACGATTCAACCGCCGACTTGTAGTCGCCGGAAGCGAAATGGTTGAATGCCTGGACGAGGTTTTTATCGACTTCCTTTGGCAGAAGTGCGTCCGACATCTGACCGGCGTACAGTGCATTCATCAGTTGCCGACGCACTTCGATCTGGTCCCAATCGACGGCGTCGTCAGCTAACGACGGCCGATGAAATCCGCCATCGCGTAGCCGCTGCCGAACTAGTTCGACCGAGAACGGCGTCGCGCGGCCGACGGACTTAGCGAAACCGTATTCGAGCACGGTGCGGTCGTCCGTGTTGGAAGCAATGAACGGCACCTTCACCATTTGCTCGGCCCACCCGGGGCCGGCGACAAAATGGGCCAGGAATCCCTCCACATCGTAGACCGACCAGCTCTTGGCCAGCGCGTCCTGCACTGCGCCGGTGCTGATCCGCTCGCGCAGCTCCTCGGCCGTGTAATCGAGCGGAGCATCGGAGCAAATCAGTTGCAGGTCAGCCGGCAACGTTTGCCACACTTCGACGTGCTTGAACTGTGCCCCCACCGTGGCCAATACGGTGCCGACCGTGGAATCACTGATCTCGTAAGCTTGCAGCCACTGGACGAACACGCCCTTCGGCCTCAAGCACTTGCGCACGGCTTGATAGAACTCGGTCGTGTACAGCGAGGCGACGCCGGCGCGGTAGGGATTCGACGGCTCCGAGATGATCAGATCGTATTCGTTATCCGTGGTGAAGACGAACTCCCGGCCGTCATCGTAAATCCGCCGGACGCGCGGATGGTGCAGGACGTCCCAATTCAACGCGCTGCAGCGGGACGCCATCTCGTCGATGGCCGGCTCCAATTCGACGACGTCGACGCGCTCGATATTGCGCATCTGGGCGAGCCAGCCGGCCGACTCCCCGGTCCCGAGACCGATCACGAGCGCGGTCTTGGGATCGTCGTGAAGTACGGCGCCCAGAACCGACACGCCGACCTGCGTGGCCGCGTCGTTCAAGGCGTTGCCATCGCTTTTGCCGTTGACGATAAATGCCAGGCCATCGATAGCGTTGATGCCGACGGTGCACTCAATCCCATCGGCCTGCCAAACGACGGCACGTCGCGATTCATTGAGCCATTGTCGAAGCAGATTGGCATAGGATTTTGGCGGCACATTGGAGCGTCCGGCGCCGATGCCACCATGCCGCCACGCGGCGGAGGGCCCGCGGGCAAACATCGAGCCCGCGGTTACAATCGCCAGTCCGACCACAAACACGGCGGCCCAGCGGTGGATCCGCGGAGCACTGAGAAGAATTCCCACGGATAAGATCGCCAGGACCAGCGCGATCGCCAGCCACATTCCCGGCGCGGAGAGCAGCGGCAGGCCGCCGAAACCGGCGATCAGCGAGCCAGCGATCGCGCCCAGCGTGTTCCAGGCATAAGTCATGCCCAGATGTTTGCTCACTCCCTGGCGGCCGTGTCCCAAGAGAGCCGTCAACAGTGGAAACTGCAAGCCACTCACTAGCGCCACCGGCAGGACCACGATCGAGGTCACGTAGGTCCAACCCAGGACCAGAGTGCGAAAACTTGTGGCCGACTGGGCACTCCAGGCGGCGGTCAGGGCCAGGCGGTCGCCAATCGCGTAGGGAATCATGGTGAACAGCGCTTCGCATCCGCAGGTGATAGCCAGTGCCGACCAGGTCGGCTGCAGCCGTCGAAACACGAAGTTGTAGGCCAGGCCGCCGACACCGATTCCAAATAACGCGACGCACAGAATGAGGCCGAAGGTGAAGGCCGTGCCGCCTAGGATCGGTCCCAACATGCGATACCACACCAATTCCAGGGCGAAGAACGTGAATCCCAGCACGGCGGCGGTGAGGTAGATGAGGCGCGGGCGGAAGCCGAGGTCGAAGTCGCGACCCGCGGCAGGCTTCTTTCTGACCGGCTCACGGAATGGATCATCGGAAGCGGCCGTTCCATCCTGAGACTGCGACAGGGCCAATCGGCCGGCGCGCAAGATCGCGATCGCACCCGCGCTGAGGCCCAGCGCGCAGCCGGCCCACAGCGTGGCCCGCGTGCCAAGGTTTTCAAGCGCGAAGAAGGTGGCGACGGCGGCGCCGAATACGGCTCCCAACGTGTTCGACCCATAAAGTACGCCGAGTGCAAGTCGATGATCGTCGGTGGCGCGGGTGACCGAGCGCACGGCAGCCGGCAACGTGCCGCCCATCAAAAACGTGGGCACCGCCATGACGGCCGCGGCAAGCGCCAGGCGAATCGCGGTGGCGCCGGCCAGGCCGAGCGATTCCTGCCCGCCGAGGCCGATGTAGATCGCGCTCGTCAAATCCACGAGCCAGGGTGACACGGCGGCGCTGAGCGCGATCGCCGCTTCCAGCACGCCGTACATTTGGAGCGGATTAGCGACGCGGTCGGCCCGTTTGCCCAGCACCGCGCTGCCGATGCCAATGCCGGCCATGAAAATCGCCAACACCGCGGCCACGGATGCCGTCGTGGCGCCGAATACGAGCCGCAGCTCGCGCATCCACGCCACTTGAAACACCAGCGCCGCGCAGCCGGAGGTGAACGTCAGAAGTGCCAGCAGCCAAATCGAGGGCAACGCGGGCGATGACGGAGGCGCTGCGGCGGCGCGCTGCGGCGCTGCGGCCGGCTGGCGCTCGTCCCGTTGTTTTTTGGTGCGGCCGGCCAGGGTTGGACTCCCGTCGAGCGGAGCGCGAAAATTTCATCGATCCATTCCATTTTAAGCGAAGCGATGGAACTGCGCCAACGGATTGGAGTTGGTTACTTCCGTCAGGGCCGGGAGCGGATTGCCAGCAGCCGGACTTCCGTCATACTTTCGATGGCCCAGCGGATGCCTTCGCGGCCGATGCCGCTGTCTTTTGTGCCGCCGTACGGCATGTGATCCACGCGCCAGGACGGCACATCGTTAATGACCACGCCGCCCACTTCGAGCTCGTCCCAAGCTCGCTGAATTTTTTCGATGTCGCGGGTGAACACTCCGGCCTGCAGACCGTAGCGGCCGGTATTGGCCAGGCCGATCGCCTGTTCAAAATCGACGAACGGGGCCAGCACGGTCACCGGCCCGAAAATTTCCTCGCAGGCCGCGTCGGCGTCGGGCGGCACGCCTTCCAGTACGGCCGGCTCGACCATCCGGCCCTGGCGTCCACCGCCGCAGAGGAGCGTCGCGCCGCGACCCACGGCTTGCTGGATCGTCCGCTCGATTCGCTCGGCGTCGGCTTCGCTGATAATCGGCCCGATGAACGTGTCCTCCTGTGCGGGATCGCCCATCTTGAGCTCCTTGACCGCCCGCACAAACTTGTTGCGGAACGGATCATAGAGCGAGCCGTGTACATAGATCCGCTGCACGCTAATACAGCTTTGGCCCGATTGGTAGTAGCCGCCGAAGATGCAGCGCTCGACCGCGTCGTCGAGGTCGGCATCGTGATCGATGATGCATGGCGCGTTGCCTCCCAGCTCGAGCGTGACATGCTTCTTGTAGGCCCGCTGGCGAAGGCTCCAGCCGACCTTCGGCGAGCCTGTGAAGCTGAGCTTCTTGATGCGTTCGTCCACGACGAGCGCATCGGCGTCGGTCGATTTGAGCGGCAGGATCGAAAACGCGCCCGCGGGCAAATCGGTCTCGGCCAGGATTTCGCCCAGGATCAGGGCGCCGACCGGCGTGCTCGAGGCCGGTTTGAGCACAAACGGGCAGCCACACGCCAAAGCCGGCCCGATCTTGTGGGCCACCAAATTCAGCGGAAAGTTCCACGGCGTGATGAAGGCGCACGGTCCGACCGGCACACGCCGCCAGGCGCCGCGGTAGCCCCCGGCCCGCTGGGAAATATCCAGCGGTAGCACCTCGCCGTAGATCCGCGTCGACTCCTCGGCGGAGATTTCCAGGGTGTCGATGAGTCG
>JBIOWO010000291.1:0-6927 GCA_044868555.1 Lacipirellulaceae bacterium
AAAGCCGCCCCTGTCGAGGACCGATTGTGTTTCCGAGTTCAAGTCGTGTACACACATTGTTCGATGCAAACTGTTGCTTACCTACGAGTTAGTGAAAACAGTTCCGGCGTTAGCCGGACAGTAGTGAGGTCGTTCCTGTAAACTCTCATATTTCCATCTTAGCTCGCTCATATCGTTTGTCAATATATATTTATCGTTATTTGTTGTAAAGGAAATTCTATGAATATGTCGCTTTCCTTACTGTGAATTGACTCGTTCAGTGGTTCTGATATCCAAAGATGCCATGGAAAAATCGACCGTATCCTCATCGGTGGCAACTGAATCCAGTGGCCGAGCGGGCCCAAGTAACTTTGTCTTGTTCGCGTGTTTGATGGGAGCGAGCGTTGTCGCAACTGTAGCGCAGTCACCCGCGTTAATGTTCCTCATGGATCCCGCTCGGCCCTCACTATTTGCCGACGAACCCGCGGACCCGATACAGGTTTTGGTCGGGATCGGGGCTGCCAACATCGTTCTTTCGGCCGTCGCAATTGCCGTCGGTCTGCGTCTCGAGCCGTCGGTTCGAATGGGAGTGCCGTTGCTCCGCTCCTGGCTGGCTCCTCGCGACGCTATGCCACGCCCTGTGTCGGCCAACCTGGTTCGTTGCGCGGCTCTTGCGGTCGGTCTGGCTGCAGTCGTCCTGACCTCGGCGCTGTCACTCCGCTCCCAGCTTCCGGAACTTCCCAAGAACTTCGTATTCCCGCCGGTTTGGCAAGGCATCCTCATGATGCTCGGCGCCGCCGTCCGAGAGGAAATCCTCTTTCGATTCTTCGCCCTGAACCTGTTCACTTGGATTGCCATGAAAATCCTTCGCCAGCCGCAACCCACGGCCGCGATCGTGTGGCCGGCCAACTTCCTCGCCGCATTATTCTTCGCATGGCTGCACCTCGTACCCGTTTCCCAGCTACTCGATTTGAACGCAATCGCCACGGCCGCGGCCATCGCCTTGGCCACCCTCGCCGGCGCTTTGCTCGGTTGGATTTACTGGCAGCATGGCCTGTTGATGGCGATTCTCACCCATGCGATTGGCGGCCTGCTGGTCTATCTTGGCGGACGCGGCCTGATCGCATTTGCGACTTGATCATCGATAAACGATCTCGCCGTGCAAGACGCCCAATCTGCGTCCCTCTCAGTGACTGAGTCAATGAGAGGACTGAATTCGAATGCGAGAGACCGTTCGTTTCCCGCAACTTGTTGCCGTGGGCGCTCTAGCGACAAGTCCTCGGACGCCAATCACGGTAAACGCATCTCGACTGGTCTCCAGCATCCCGCCAGCCGCACCCATTTTTTTGTAGAAATTGAGCCACCACCTCTGCTAGGGTGACTCGTGAAATGACCGTCAGGTGCAGCTGAGAAAGCGCTCGTCGGCGGCAGGCCGTTGGATCAAGCTCGTTCGGCTTGCGAACGAACTGCCAGGCAACCATCAAGACGATCCGCGGCTGCCATCGGACCCATGGGACATCAGCGCACCGCCCGACGGTAGGAAGGGACCGAGTGCCAACAAGTTCGTCGTCCAGTTTCCCGGTGCGCGCACTTGCCTCGGTCCCAGGACTGAAGGGCCCTTTCATTTCATTTTTTTGTTCGCACGACTGACACCTATCACCGGACACCCGACACCCCAAAACACATTGTCCCCTTCGAAGGGGTCACGAGCTCTTTGACAATTTGATCCACCCGCAAAGCGACTGGCCGAGAGAAGTCACCAGGCACGCTCAGCGCTCAGAGTGCGCGCTGTGATTAGAACAGACGGTTGCCACAACGGCCCCGCGCGACCCCACAAACAGCGTGACGCCTTCGAGAATTTAGCGACTTACGTCAACGCGTCGTGACGCCTTCGGGCAATTCCCGAGGAAAACGACGAATCCACGTGACGCCTTCGAGCGAATTTCGCCTATCATTCGTCATTCGTCATTCGCCCATACACCACACCCAGGCGGACACGCCGCTGGCAACACGTGCCGACGGGGCCGTATCCACGTAACTTGCATTCCCGATCCGGTTGACGACGGCCGGGCTAGGACGGACTACGTGTCCGCGCCGGGTAGGTGTGTTCGCTCCTTGTTCGCGTGACGGATAACATAGCCCGGCCATCTTGGCCGGGTATCGGTTGACTACACATTGTTGGCCGGTATGTCGCACTTAGGAACCGACCCAAGATGGGTCGGCTATACAATTGTGGGTTCTCCGAGTTGCCTTAACCGGCGAGCGTATCCAGCAGTTGCCGGAAATCGGGCATCTGCTCGCCAACGTAGGTCTGCCATTTTTCGGGGTGCCAGATTTCAACGCACACGGCGGCGCCGATGATCATCACCATCCCGCTTGCCTCCACACCCAAAAACTCGCGAAACCCGTCGGGCACCACCAATCTCCCGCGGCCGGCCAATTGCACCGGCCGGTGACGCGTCGAGAGCAATCGACCGAGCCGCTGAACTTCGTCCAGCCTGGCGTCCAGCCGGCGGGCGACGATCTTGCTCACCACGAGTTGCACGCCCTGCTCCAGTCGCGTCTGCCACGTGGCGGCGTTCCACAGGCTCAAACACCCGGGCCGTTCCTTGGCCAGGATGCAGTCGCCCTTATCCGCTGCCAGCATTGCGGCCATTTCCGGCGGCAGCGACAAGCGGAACCGGGCATCGATCGTTCGCGTCGCCTCGCCCAGGATCAGTTGGTTCGTGTTGGCCTGGGGCGCGGACATGGCTGCGAGCGGCGTTAGGGCCTGCCATCCGGGGCGGCCATCCAATCCTCCGTTGAAGTTCTAGGGGCCAAATTCCCTAGGATTACGTTGTTTTCTATATGATATGGGCAATTTACCCACGATCCGCCCGCTGATTGTATCCGCGTTTGGCGATGCTGCAAGAAGGCCCCCAGAAAATGTGCTGGCCGATAGAGCTCTGTCACCTGGTTCGTCGAGCGCATCCGCTGCTAGCAATGTCGCATTCCGGCTTTCCAAACGGTTTGGGGCGAACCAGCGTGGCCTTGCGTCCGATTTTTTTGTATGGAATCGCGCTCGATTCCCGGTTTTCAGGCGGAAGCGGCCAAATGGCGACGCTGTCGGCGCGTCGTGGGGCTACCTCCGTCTCGAAGTGTCTCATCCTCTGTGCCTCGTGCTCCGAAACGGGGCCCGCCGATCGCAAATATCCAGTGCCATTGCCCCTCTCGAACGATGATCGCGTGGTGATCACCGGCATCGGCGTCGTGACGTCGATCGGCTCCGGGCGCGAGGCCGTTTGGCAGGCAATTCAGCGCGGCGCGTGCGGCGTCCGCCGTCTCACCGGAATGCCCGGCATTCCCGATGGCCTGCTGCTCGCCGCCATGGTCGATCTGGAAGGAGAGTTTCCCGGCCAACTCAAAAACATTCCGCTCTGTCGGCAGACGGCTGCCGAGGCGCTGGGCGACGCCCGTATCCATTTCGCCGCCGTCGATCGTGAGCGATTCGGCTGCTCGATCGGCGCTCACATGGGCGACACCGATTTTGTCACCGAACGGCTCGGCTTCAGTGCCACGCATATCCCGCCCGGCAAGCGGCCGTGGTGGGAGCAATGGCTTCCGAATACAGCCTGTGCGATCGTGGCCCGCGACTACGATCTCCGTGGCCCGCGAACGAGCAACTCGACCGCTTGCGCGAGTGGCACGATCGCCATTTTGAAGGCCGTGCGAGCAATCCGAGACGGCCAGTGCGACCTCGCACTGGCCGGCAGCTCGGAGGCGATCCATCCGCTGTTTGCGGCCGGGTTTCACAACATGGGAGTCCTGGCCGACCACGCCGACCCGACGCAGGCCTGCAGGCCATTCGACGTGAACCGTCGCGGCTTCGTGATGGGCGAAGGGGCCGCCATGTTCGTGCTGGAGCGGCTCACGCACGCTCGCCGTCGCGGCGCAGAGATCTATGCCGAGGTGCTCGGCGGACGAATTCTCACCGATGCCCGCCATGTCACGAGCCTGAGCGACGACAGCGGCGCGCTGGAGGAGCTGATCCGCGGCGCCATGCGCACGTCGGGCGTCGTGCCGCGCGACATCGCCTACGTCAGCGCCCATGGTACGGGCACGCAGCAGAACGACGTGTTGGAAACGCGTGGCATTCGCTCGGCCCTCGGCCGGGCGGCCGACTCGGTGTGCGTCAGCGCCTCGAAATCGATGCTCGGCCACCTCGTGAATGCGTCCGGAAGCGTCGAATTGGCGATCTCGGCGTTGGCACTGCGCGACGGCTTCGCACCGCCGACTTTGAATCTCACGCATCCCGATCCGGAATGCGACCTGGACTGCGTGCCACTGGTGGGTCGCGTTCGGCCGCTGGAGCACGCACTGAAGCTGTCGATCGCCTTCGGCGGCCACCTGGCGGCCGTCGTGCTGCGGCGCTGGACCGCCGCCGACGCACGGCAAGCGTTGCCACTCCTACGCCAAGCCGCGTAGCATTCGGGGTCGGGAGTCTTCAACCCGGACCATATCCATGCAAGCTGGCCCCAGCGTACCGCGCCAATCAACCGGCAAAGCTACGACTCCCGACCCCTTTCGCGTGGCGAGGCGCAAGGGGTCGGGAGTCGCTGCCGCCGATGTTTTTCGACACGGGTCGTACTGCCAGCAGTGCACATCTCGACTCGGATAGAAGACTCCCGACCCCAGCCTCTTCTCTGCTCTTGACTGCCTGCCAGCAGTTCGCGTACTGTTCGGCCCTCGTCGATCGGATGGGCCGTCCTTCGCGCTGATTCCCCGCTTCTCCTCCGCTATGCGAACCCGCATTCCCACGCTCTCGTTTCGGACGCACCGTGGCCGATGGTCCCTGGTTGCGCTGCCGCTGGCCACGCTGATCGGCCTGCACCTGGGCGCATCGCCGCAGGTCGCGACGGCACAAATGTCCGCACTCAATCCGTTCCATAAGGACGATCCGGTCGGCACGCCTGGCTGGTGGAAGAAGCACAAAAAGAAAGCAGTGTTCGAGGTCGAAAAAGGATGGAAGGTCGAGGGCGTCGACGGCTACTTCGACGACGACGGCCGGCCCATCCAGGGCCCCGTCGCCACCGAGCGAATCATCAAAGCCAGCGAGGACGACGACGAAGTCGGCCTCATCCCGGGTCTCGATCCGCGCGTGCAATACGGCAAGATGAAGGAGGCGGTCGGGCTGGGCCCGAATGAGCAGTTTGCCCGCGAGGCCTACGCGGAGGGCGATCACCTGTTCCGCGAGAAGAAGTACGGCGCAGCGGCCAAGAAATTCAAAGAAGCGGCCAGTCGCGGCGCTCACGCGCAAATCGAGCAGGATGCCATGTTCATGCGCGCCGAGAGCCACTTCTTCGACAATCGTTACATCAAGGCCCGCGATGCGTACGATGCGCTCGTCAAGGAATACCCCAACACGCGGTACATGGACACGCTCATCGACCACGAGTGGCGGATCGCCCAATATTGGGAACATTACGAGGACTACAGCCCCGACTGGTCGTTGACGCCGCAAGCCTATGACCGGTCGCGGCCGCGGCTCGACACGATCGGCCATGCCATCAAAACGTACGACAACATCCGCCTGAACGATCCGACGGGCCCGCGGGCAGACGATGCGATCATGGCGACGGCCAACATCTACTTCCGACGTGGCCGTTACGACGACGCCGACTACCACTACACGCTGGTGCGGACCCAATATCCGCGCAGTGAATTGCAGTTCGAGGCCCACTTGCTGGGCCTGCAGGCAAAGCTCCGCAAATACCAGGGCGCCGACTACGACGGGGCGCCGCTCGAGGAAGCCAAGGTGTTGGTAAAGCAATTGCGGATGCAGTTCGCCGGCCGGCTGAGCCCGGAGGAACGCGAACGGCTGGGTGTTGTGGAAGGCCAGCTCAACCTGGAAATTGCCACCCGCGACTACCGCATGGCCGAGTACAACGACGGCACGAAGCACTACGGCGCCGCCCGCTACTACTATCAGCAGGTGGCGCAGAAGTACCCCAATACGGAGCTCGCTCGCCAGGCCCGCGAACGACTCGCCCAGATTACAAGCGAGCCCGACCAGCCGCCCAAGCGCATGGCGTGGTTCGTCGACCTGTTCCCGGAGAGCAGCGAGCGGTCTCGCGTGGCCGAGATTCCAGAGATAAAGGAAGGCGGCGGACGGCTTGCCGTTCGCCCCGAAACGCCCGCGCCGGCTCCAGCGACATCGCCTGATGGCACAACGGCTCCCGCGACTCCGCCCGCCACGACGACGATCAGGTAGCACGCGGCTTTCGGCAGCAGCCGGCGCGCAATCAAGATTGCAGATTGCAAAATGCGAATTTCCAATTTTCAATTTGCATTTTGCATTTTGCAATCTCTTCCTGCTGCAATGGTCCTCGTTGCGCTGTCCGGATGCACCGGCTATCAGGTCGGGACCGGTTCACTGTATGCACCGGACGTGACGACTGTCTACGTTCCGATGATCGAGTCGGAGAGCTTTCGCCGCGACCTGGGTGAACGGCTGACCGAGGCAGTCGTCAAGGAGATCGAACTCAAAACACCGTACAAGGTTGTCGGCACGCCGGATGCCGACAGCATTCTTTCCGCCAAGTTGCTGAGTGACACGCGGCACGTGCTGGCGGAGAATTCGTTCGACAACCCGCGCGTCTCGGAAACCGAGCTGCGCGCTGAAGTCGCGTGGCTCAATCGCCGCCGTCTGCCAATCGTGCCGGTCCAGACACTCGCCATGCCGCCCGAGCTCGTGCCCATCACGCAGACGTCGAACCTCATCCCGGAAGTGGGCCAATCGGTGGCCACGTCGCAGCAACAAGCCATCGAGCGGCTGGCCCAGCAGATCGTCTCGACGATGGAAGCGCCGTGGTAGCGCTCCGCGGGGTCGGGAGTCTTCAGTCGGCGTGGAAAGCGGTGACGCGCGGAAGTTCGAGATGATGTTGCGTCTCCCTAGAGCCTCGACTCCCG
>JBIOWO010000292.1:0-25558 GCA_044868555.1 Lacipirellulaceae bacterium
GACAGCCGAGAGCCTCTTTCGTCTTTCGTCATTTTTTGTTCCATCGCCCCTCGACTATCCGCAAACGACTCCTCCCCCGTGCCAACCAAAGACCTGATCCTCGAATTCTCCGCCTACGACCTGGACCGCGTCCTGGTCGACAGCGAGGGAATCCGCCGCTACAACCCGCAACGCTTCGAAATGGAGCAGCTCACGGCCATCGTCTACGACGATTACGAGACGGGCATTTGCGTCGGCTATAAAGACGTCGCGCCGGATGAATTCTGGGTCCGAGGCCACATGCCTGGGATGCCGCTGATGCCCGGCGTGATCATGTGCGAGGCGGCCGCCCAGTTGTGCGGCTACCACGTGCATCGGCACAAACTGATGGGCGAAGCCATGCTCGGCTTCGGCGGACTCGACGAAGTGCGCTTCCGCGGCACGGTCGTGCCCGGCGATCGACTGGTCATCGCCGCCCTCAAGCTCCAGCTCCGCCCGGGCCAGATGGTCCGCTCCCGCTTCCAGTGCTTCGTCCGCGAGCAGCTCGTCTGCGAGGGCCAGATCCGCGGCATCCCGATCCCGGTGGAAATGCTCACCGGGAAGACGTAGATTGGACCGTGGACAGTAGACTGTAGACCGTGGACTTGTTTCGGTCCACAGACCACAGACCACAGTCCACAGACCAGGTTTCCCCCGCCATGTTCCCGCTCTACGACCTGAATCCGCATCGCCGCTTTCCCTGGTTCACGCTGCTGTTGATCGCGGCGAACACCCTGGTGATGATCTGGATGACCAGCCTCACTCCGAATGAGGCGAACCAGGTCGCCTTTTCCTTTGGCTTTATCCCCAAGCGCGTTACCGAGCTGAGCCACGGCCGGCCGATGCTGGCGTCGATTCCGCAAGTCGACCGTCGCGGTCAGGAGATTCCCGGTGCCGCGCCGATCGAAGTGCAGTTGTCCGGCAAGCCCGGCGCCGTGTATGCCACGCTCTTCACCACCATGTTCCTGCACGGCGGCTGGCTGCACCTGGTCTCCAACATGTGGATGCTGTGGATCTTCGGCAACAACATCGAAGACCGCCTCGGCCATTTGATGTATGTATGTTTCTACCTGGTGGGCGGCTTGATCGCCTCGCTAACGCATTGGGCAACCGACCCATCGAGCACGATGCCCGTGATCGGAGCCAGCGGCGCCGTCGCGGCGGTGCTCGGCGGCTACGCCGTGACCTACCCCTGGGCCAAAGTGCGGACGCTGATCTTCGTTGGCCTGATATTCATCGTCGATATTCCGGCGCTGGCCTGGCTGGGCATCTGGTTCGTGCTGCAAAACCTCGTCCCCGGCATTCTCAGCCTGAACGGAATCGAGACGGAGCGCGTGGCGTTCTGGGCACACATCGGCGGCTTCGTGGCCGGAATGATCCTGATGCCCTTCCTGGCGCTCGGCGCACCGCCGCCCGGCACCGACTGGCGCCAAGAAGCCGACGAAATGTTCCGCTTCGACGACCCGCGCACATGAAAATAGCAACTCAAGGGCCCTAAGGCTCCGCTTCGAAACATCGTATTGTCTTCCTCGCCACTCGCCACTCGCCACTCGCCGCTCTCCTCCATGCCCCGCCGCGCGTTGCGAAAAACCGATCCCTCGCTCGACCTGTCGCGCCACCTGTTGGCCTGGGACCGGTTGCCGCGCCCCTGGGACGCCAGCCGCTTGTTCGACCGCACCGGCCCGTTGGAGATCGAAGTCGGCAGCGGCAAAGGGCTGTTTCTCGCCGCGGCCGCCGCCGGCGTGCCGGAGCACAACTTCCTGGGCATCGAGATCGCCCGCAAATACGCCCACTTCACGGCGGCCCGGCTCGCCAAACGCGGCCTCGCGAACGCCGCCGTCCTGAATTGCGACGCCCAGCGGCTGTTTGCCGAGCTACTGCCCGACGGCTCGCTGGCCGCCGTGCACGTCTATTTCCCCGACCCCTGGTGGAAGAAGCGGCACCACAAGCGCCGCCTCATGAATGAGCGGTTCCTGAGCGACGTGGCCCGCACGCTTACAGCCGGCGGCACGCTCCACTTCTGGACCGACGTGCAGGATTACTTCGACGCCACGCTTGCCCTGGTGGCCCAACACACGACGCTAGCCGGCCCCCTGCCGGTGCCAGAAAAACCGGCCGAGCACGACCTCGACTTCCGCACCCATTTCGAGCGCCGGATGCGCCAGAGCGGCGAGCAAGTGTTCCGCGCAGAATACCGCAAGCGATGACCCAAGGGCGCTGCCCCGCGCCCGCGCATGACGGCCATCGCTCGCGGTGAACGAGCCCACTAAGACTGCACCTTCCCGGCAAACTGCGTCATTCTCTGCGGTCGCGCGAACGCCGCAGCGACGGCCACGCCAAATGCGATTAAGACGGCCGACAACGGTTCCGGAATCGCGTTGGTGCTGTAGAGGCCCTGGACTTCAGACTCGCTGAGTGCTCGTTTCACCACCCATACTTCGTCCAAAGCGACGGTCCCGTTGACGAAATTCCCACTATCGCCCTTCAGACCGAACGTGCCGACCGGCGAGCTGCTGGCGATCATGTTGAAACTGGCCGCGGCTGAATTGAACGAATCCACGAGACCACCGTCGAAATAGCTCTTCAATTGCCCCACCGCCGAATCAAACGTCCAGGTCAGCATGTGCCAGTTGCCGTTATTCAGAGCAACAGTACTCGCTGTGCGCGCAAAGATATCTGTTCCACTGCCGCTACCGCTGGTGTTGAAACGAGTTTGCCCGCGCATCTGGGCAACGCCGGAAGCAAATTGGAAGCCAAAACCGTAGGTGAACCTGCCAGGATTCGTGCCCGCATTCCCCCAATCGCCGAGCATCGTGAATTGATGCGCGTTCGTCGTGGTGGTTTGGAGCCAGTAGGATACCGTGTAGCTTGGCGCGCCCGGCGCGCTATTGGCCGTCATCAACTCCGCCAGGTTCGGAAACATCAGAAACTGGCCGCCGCCGCCGGCGAAATTGTTACTACCGGTTAAGGTCAAGCCTTGGCCAAACTGTCCCGCAATCGAGTTGGCCCCCGGAATGGTGTTCGAATTAAATGTCGGGCCACCATTCGCCACGCTGGCGCTACCGACACCCGCGCCCAGGGATGCGTTGTGATTCCCCGTCGAATCGGCGGCGCCGGTGATATTCCCACCCCCGTCCGTCGTGATGGTTGGCGTGTCGAACGACCAATGGGCGATAATTCCCGCGTGAACCGTGGAAACAGTCGCGCTTAGCAGGGCAGCAGCGAGTGCTGCAAATGATAGAAGAACAAGTTGCCTCGCGTTCATTAGTCGCTCCCGTCCACAGAATTTGGCGGTACGAATGCCGCCGAACAAACCAACTGACTCAGTTTGATGCGATCAACTTCGCTGGATAAGAAATCCGCCTACGGCCGTCACCGCCTTGGTGCCAGCCGCCCATCTCCCTGTGCCCATCGTAGTAGTCCCTAATTCGATGAGCCATCAATAACCGCTACGTTTTTTCTCCACTGTTTTTCGATTTTATGGCAACAGTTGGCACGGCTTTTCCAGCGCATCTCCGAACGTGAGACTCGCCGCCCAACCGGCTGCGCATCGTCGGTCGATGAAAAAAGGAACGCCCGGCCGCCGCGACGGTCCAGGCGTTCCAATTTGTCTCCATTGCACCTGCCCCGTGCAGTGCTGCAACGGAAAACTGAACTGCTTCGCTGCCGCTTCACTTCGATGAGCGACGCCGCACTACGCTGCACGCCAACCCGTACGCTACGAGCACGAGTGCAGCGGTCGTCGGTTCCGGCACCGCCCCCTGTAACCCGGCCCCGCCGCCGCTGCCCGGCAGCGTGTTGCCGAAATGCGACCGCCAGATGTTGTACTGGTCGGTGTCGATCTCGGTGCCGGAGAGCGGGTCGTTCGCCAGGATCGTGAACGTGCCCTCGTTGTCGCGCCACTTCACGTAGTCGCGGGCATCGACCACCGCATTGTTGTCGAAGTCACCTGGCAGGATCTTGTTCAAGACGGTCAGCGTGCCGCCGCCCGTGAAGTTCGTCGGGTGCGTACCCGATCCGTAAACGCCGGCGGCCAGGGAAACGCCGTTGATGATCAAGGCATTGATCGTATCGCTGCCGGAAAAGCCCAGGTTCATGATCGAATTCGTGTCCAGCGATACATTCGCCGTGTCGGCAATCCACGCGTTCGTGGAAAGTGGGGAAATGTTCAGCGTGCCCGGCCCGCTCACCGCCAAGCTGCCGGTAAACGTATTGTCGGCGGTTAGATTCAGGACGTTCAGCGCGTTGACCGTCCTCACTTCGATGCCACGTGCGCCTCCCATTTCTGAAATCACGCCGTTCTGCGTCGTCGGGTTGCCAGCACCGGCGGAGTTCGCCCACGTGTACGTAGCCGCGCCAAACATCTTCACGGGACTATCTAATGTTGACGTCGTATCATCGTCGGCGTTGCGGACGGTCACTGTGCCGTTGAACTCCATCGGCCGCGTGATGCCGCCCGCCGCTTTGTTGAAGAACTGCAATGTGGTGCCGTCGTTGAACGTAAACTTCGTGCCGGTCAGGTTATCTGGCACGCTGGTCGTGGTCTCCAAGGCGAACGTGCCTTCGTTCACGACAATATTTCCGTCATCGACATTAACTGCCACCAGCGTGAACTGATTGGGGCCCACTTTCGTCAGCGTATTGCCCTGCAAATTGAGATTTGCGGTGTTCACGGTGCCGGTCAAACGAATATCGAAACGCCCCGCGCCGCCAAAAGTGGCAGGGCCCGTCAGAGTCACTTTTTCGAAAGCATTTTGTTGGGCGACCGTCGCGTTGCTATTAGTCAGCACGCCGGAGCCACCCACTCCCGTACCCTGGACAAAGAACTCCTTGAGGTTTCCGAAGTCGATCGAATTCGCCGTGTTGCTGCCGCCAACGTCCAATGCCGCGCCACTGGATATCGTCACCGCTCCGACGCTCGTTACCGTGTCGCCGAGCGAGGTGCTGCTCGTGGCCCTGACCGTGCCGGCCTGGATATTTGTCGCGCCGGAATAGGTGCTCGCGCCGCTCAACGTCGTGGTGCCCGTGCCTGCGTGAACGACATTGCCTGAACCACTGGTCGGCGTGCTGAATGCCACGTTGCCCGTGTGATTGAATCGAAGCGTCCCTTCATTGGCCAGCGACGCCGCCGTCAGATTGCCGGTCGTGCCGCCGTTGCCGATCTGCAGCGTGCCGCCCGCGGCTACGCTAGCCGCCCCGCCAAACGTGGCCGGCACCGCCAAGGTTACTGTCCCCGTGCCTGTCTTCGTAAATGTGCCCGTGCTAATGATACTCTTCGAGCCGGTCACCGTGTAATTCTTGGTTGTGTTATTGAACTCGACCGCCGCCGGGAGTACGTCGGCGACGCTTACGTCGACGTTCGTATTGGTGGCCGAATCGTCGAATAGCGGGTTGTCCCCCTCGACATAATCGGTCTGCCCACCGGCCGTCACTAGCGTCCAGTTCTTCGGCGCCGGCAGCGTGGCCGTGCTCCACTGAGTGCTTTGCGCCCCAGTCCACTTCGCCCGATCCACCGAGATCACATTTAGATCGACCGATAGATTGCCTGCGTTGTTCACGAGATTGGCAACTACCCGGGGCGGTAGTGGGCCAAGGGCGAACGCGCCATAGCCGCTGCCGCCGATCGAATTGACGTAATCCACTACGGTATACGTACTGCCGGCCGTAAGCACGCCGCTCACATTGATCGGAATGGAGCCAGATCCGCCGCTCGTGGTCAAAGAACCGGTGACGTTGATCGATGGCTGGATCGGACTTGTGTTCGCCGTCACATCGAGATGAGATCCGCCGCTGAGCGAGAGATCGTTGGAGAACGTGAGGGTAGAGTCGAGGCCGACGCCGACGTGCGAGCCGCTCTGGGCGGCGACGTTGCCGGTAACGGACCCGCCGCTAGCCCCGCCGCCCTCGATCCCGCCGCCACTGACAAGGTTCAGCGTCGGCAGGCCGGAGTTGAGCGTGCCAGCGTCGGGCACCACAAACGTCGGCGTTCCGGTGAGGTTCGCGGCGGCGCCGAGATTGACCGTCCTGCCCGCGATCCGGGCAGCGTTGGTGAGGTTGCCGCCGTTGAGGTTAATTTCTTTGACCGGCGAGGCGGCGCTGCCGATGTTGTGCCCCATCATGTTCAGCGTGCCGGCGTTCAGGTTGATGGTGCTGATGTCGTTGGTGGTGTCACCGTTGGTAATCGACTGGATATCGGTGTTGAGGTTCGCGGTGCCGCCGTTGATGTTGAAGATCGCCTTGGTCGGCGGCGCGGCGTTGGTATTGGTATCCCAGCCGAGGAAGAACTCGTTGTTCACCGTCAGCACGCCGGTGGACAAGGCATCGGTGCCCAGCGTAAAGGTACCCGACACACCGTTGGCACCGGTGCTGCCGACGTTGCGGGCCAGTTGCAGGCTGTTAACGTCGAAGCTGCCGGTGTCGAAGGTGATTTCGTTGGCAGCGGCGGCACTACCGCTGGCGTTGAGGCGGCCGATGATGACTTCATCCGCCAGCACGTTGGCGTTATGACCGGCCAGAAAGATCTGGCTGGCGACGCCAGTGGCAGACCCGCTGTCGAAATTGCCGACTTGGATGTCGGTCCTGCCGATCCCGTCCTGAGCGGCAATGGAAACCGAGCCGCTGCCCGGGACCTGCCAATCGATCACGGCCGAACCTTTCTTGCGCCCGACGTGCAGCACATCGGTTTGAATAATGTTGTTCCCGGCGCCCAGGAAGAGGCGTGCGGTGGTGCCGTTGTTGTCGGGACTGGCGTCGGTTCCGGTGCGACGACTGTCGCCGACCTTCATTTGATTGGCCACAATCGTGTTGGTGCCCGCCGGCAGGCGCAATTGGGCGTCCGGACGCGTCATCCAGCCCACGCCGAAGTTTCCCCCGCCGGTGTAGCTGAAGTTGGCGAGCCCTGTCATGTCCACCCGGGCGACGTTGCGGTCGTTAATGTCGAAATTTTGGCTGCCGAGCCCGACATAGAAATTCCCGCTGGTGACGCTAAGGCTGCCGCCTCCTGTGAAATTCACGTTGGTGGGGATGGTCACATCGGGATCGATGTCGGCGGTGGCTGGCGTGCCCAGGGAGACGCTGCCGTTGACTGTGAAGGTCTGTCCGGTGGCGACGTTGATCGCATTGGTCCCCGCGCTGTTGGTCTGCACGGTCAGGCCGGACGCGCTGACGCTGTTGTTGAGGTTGAGCGTGCTGACATTGGCCGATAGCGGTGCCAAGCCGAAGGTGACCTGACCAAGCGCGAGCGATCCGCCGGCCGAGACGCTTACATTGCTCGTCGCGCCGTCGAGCACCAATCCGCCGGCGGCGTAGGTGAGATTGCCGTTCGCCGTGACATTAACCGGCGTGAAGCCGATCGTCTGCGCCGCGCCGGAGTTGTTGTTGATATCGCCGGCCAGCACGATGCCGTTTCCACCGAGCGTGAAGCTGCCGGCGGCGGGGGAGAACGAAATGCCGTTAAAGACTGAGTCGACTGGAAAATCATTGTTCGGTGATAGATCGTTGGTGCCGGCGAACACCAGATCGTCCGCTCCCGGAACCGGAACCACGCCGTCCCAATTGCCAACATTCGTCCAGTTGCTGTCATCGGCCACACCGCCGTCCCACGTCCTGGTGGCCGCCTGGCTCGTGCTTGTCACAAGCCATAACGCTGCCACGACCAGGAACGCATGTCGATGAAATCTGGAAGCCATCACAGTCATCTCCTCCGAAAACAGGCAAAACCGCAAGCGAATGTTGGCTGCTAGACAACTATCCGCTTGCGGTTTGGCAAATTAACCAACGAATTTCACCACGCTCCACGGCTTCTCAGGAAAAACGCCCCAACCATCGCCATGAGTGCCAACACCACCGCGCCCGGCTCGGGTACCGCCCCGGGCAGCCCGGCCCCGCCGCCACTGCCCGGCAAAGTATTGCCGAAATGCGACCGCCAGATGTTGTACTGGTCCTGGTCGATCTCCGTGCCGGACAGTGGGTCGTTCGCCAGAATGGTGAACGTGCCCTCGTTATCGCGCCACTTGACGTAGTCTGCGGCATCCACCGTGTTATTGCCGTCGAAGTCGCCCGGCAGGATCTTATTCAAGACGGTCAGCGTGCCGCCGCCTGTGAAGTTGAGGGGGTGCGTAACCGCGTCGTAAACGCCGGCCGCCAGCGAAACGCCGTCAATGATCAACGCGTTGATCGTATCCGTGCCGGTGAACCCCAGGTTCACGATCGAAGTCGCACCCAGCGACACGTTCGCGGTATCGGCGATGTACGGAGTCCCGGAAATCGGCGACAGGTTCAGCGTCCCGGGCCCGGTGACCGCAACACTGCCCTTAAAGGTGTTGTCGGCGGTCAGGTTGAGGACGTTGAGCGCATCGGTCGTCTTCACCTCGATGCCGCGCGGCTGCCCGACCATATCCGAAATCACGCCATGCTGCGACAGCGCGTTGCCCGGAGCTGCCGCGGCGGCCCACGTGTAGGTCGCAGAGCCTTTCATGGTCACGGCGCTGCCGAATTCCGACGGCGTATTGTCGTCGTTGTTGCGGACGGTCACCGTGCCATTGAGCTCCATCGGCCGAGTGATGTTGGTCGCACCCGCCGTATTGAAGAACTGCAACGTCGAACCGTCATTGAACGTCATCTTCGTGCCGCTGGCGAAATCCAGTACCTGCGTGGAGGTCTCCATGGCAAAGGTGCCTTCATTGACGACGATATTGCCGTCGTCAATTACCGACACCGCGACCAGGGTAAACTGTCCGCTGCCGACCTTAGTCAGCGTGTTGTTATTGAGGGTCAGCGTCGCCCCCGCTGCGGCGCGGATATCGAATCGCCCGGGACCGCCGATGGTGGCGTTCCCCGTCAGATTCACCTTCTGGAACGCGTTTTGTTGAGCAACCGTGGCATTGCTGTTCGTCAGCACGCCGGTACCGCCAACGCCGGTACCTACGATGTTGAACACCTTGTCGGCCCCAAAATTGATGGAGTTCGCGGTGACGGTGCCGCCGACGTCCAAGGCGGCGCCGCTGGAAATCGTCACGGCGCCGGCGCCCACCCCGGTGGCTCCAAGCGAGCTGCTGTTGGTCGCCTGGACCGTGCCGGCCAGAATGTTGGTCGGGCCGGTATAGGTGCTCGCGCCGCTGAGGGTGGCGATGTTGGTGCCAACTTTCTCGACAGTACCGCTGCCGCTGACGGTGTTGGGGAACGTGAAATCGTCGCTGCGGTTGAGGCGGAGGACCGCATCATTGGCGACAGCGCCGGTCAGGCTTCCCGATGCGCCCCCGTTGCCGATATCCATGATGCCGCCGGTCAGTGCCGCCCCGCCGGTGTTGCTGCCGGTGAGCAGCAAGGTGCCGCCGCTCACGCCCAGGGTTGTGGTATTGCTGCCGGAGAGGGTCAACTGGCCGTCGGTGACCGAGACAGGTCCGGTGAAGGTGTTGTTGGTTGAGATGGTGACGTTACCCGTGTTATTTTTGGTGATTCCACCCAGGCCCGAGATGCTTCCGGTGCCGCTGACGGTGTAATTGTTGCCAGTGCTGTTGTTGAAGACGGTGGCCCCGGGCTCGACGGTGACGTTGAGCGTGACATTGCGGTTAGTGGGTCCGTCGGCGAATGTGACGCCGTCCGCGTTGAAGAATTTTTCGGCGAGCGGAGCGGGGTCCACCCAGTTGGTGGTTCCGCCGGCTCCCTTGTCCCAGGTAGAGTTGGTGGCGCCGGTCCAGGTGAGCGTCTTGGCGCCGCCGGTGACGGTGACCTTAATATCGGTGGCACTGACGGCGAGGACGCCGGAAGCCGGCCGGGTGTCGGGTAGCACGGGGAACGGGTTGAGCGTGAGGGTGCCGGTATTGGTGACGTTGGCGGCGTTGAGGATGGTGTAGACACCCGCGCTGGGCGAACCGCCGGGGGTGATGGTGTTGGTGCCGCTGAAGGAAGCGGCGCCGGTCACGGTGATCGCGTCCGCCGTCGGGTTGAGGGCGAATTCGATATCGAGGTCCGCCCCGCCGGTGGCGGTGAGGCTGGCGACGGTAATCGTACCGATGGACGTGCCCGGAGCGACGTTGCCGCCGCTGGCGACGGTGACGTTGCCGACCGAGCCGGTTCCACCGAGAGTTCCGCCGCTGTTGACCAGGACGCTCCCGGTGGCAGCGAGCGATCCGGTGACGGAAAGCGTGCCGCCGTTGATATTGGTGTTGCCGGTGTAGGTGTTAGCGCCGCCGAGTGTCTGGATCCCGGCGCCGATCTTGGTGAGCGCGATCTTGCTGCCGGCGGTGGCCCATGGGGACGTTACGATCACAGTGGCCGGATCGAGCTCGGGGTCGGCCGGACCTTCGTAGTTGGGGTTGGGGAGGGTCACGGTTGGCGTGGCGTCGTTATCGCGGATGATGCCGCCGAAATCGGCGGACTGATCGAACCCGCCCACCGTCAGGGTCGAGGTGCCGGCGGTGAAAATATACGTCTGGTTGTCGTCGGTGAGATCCGCCGGCGTCGGGTCGTCGATCACGGCGGTGAAGCCATTGTTCTGGATGATGGCGCTGCCCGGATTGACCGATCCTGCGCTGGAGAGACCGTTGACGGTTTCACTGAAGCCCTGCATGTCGAGGGTAGCTGGTCCGTCGGCGCTGAAGACGAGATTACCCTTGCCAGCGCCGTGCGGGACGACTTCACTGGCGCCCAGGCGCAGGGTGGAATTGCCACCGCTGCGTCCGAGGATAGTGGTTTGGCCGCCCCAGTCGTTAGCGGTGTTGCTAAGGATCATGTTGGTGTTGACGCTGACGGCGGCGCCGATGTCGAAGTTGAAATCGCCGGTGACCTTGCCGGAGAGCAGGTTGCCCGGATCGACGTAGAGGGTGGCGCCTTCGAGCTGGCCCGCATTGAGTTCGATCCTGGGATAAAGGAATCCGTTGCCGCCACCTATGCGAGCATCCCCGCCGAGCGTGATCTGCCCGAACAGGATCGAGCGGCCGCCCAGACGAATGGCGCCGATGCCTTCCTGGCTGGTTCCGTTGCCGGAGATAGTGATGTTGTTGTACATCGGAGCGTTCTGGGCGGAGGAGGCGGTTGCAGTGGTGTCGATACCACGGAAGTAGGCGTTGGGAATCGCGCCCGGACCCGTGAACTGGCCGTTTCCGTTGACGCCGGAGAGGAACAGATAGGCGCCCGGTGCGACGGTGACCGGACCTGTGCCTAGGCCGTCGGGGTTGCCGATGGAAAGACTGTTCGCGTCGATGAGCCTTTCGGAGCCGGCGAGCTGGAAGCGGCCCTGGTTGATGTAGGTCCCGCCCGAATACGAGTTGTGCCCATCGAGCTTGATGGACATGACGCTGGTTTTGATCAGGGTGACAGCGCCAGTGCCGTTATCGACGATGTTGGAGACGATGGTAATGCCGCCGTTATTATTGGCAGTGTCGTTCATCATCAGGACGATCTCGCCAGGGGTGTTGGGCGCGCCGCCGGCAGTGATGTTGCCGGCGTTGGCGTCGGCCACGGCTCCGGTGGCTATGGCCGTGCCGCCGGTTCCGCCGATGAAGATCTGCGAGTTGCCGATATTGGGCTTGTAGATGGCGCCGAAACGACCAAGGCGCAGTGTATTGCCGGTGCCGATGGTGAGGACGCTGTTGTTCCCTCCGGTGGTGTCGTAGGCGAGGGTATTGATGTCGAGGGTGGCACCGGCGCTTTCGGCGGCGATGCGGTATTCGGAGCTGGCCGCGGGGATGGTGATCTTGACGTTCTTGTCGGCGTTGGCGGCGAGACTGGCGTCGTCCACCCAGTTGCCCGTGCCGGCCAGGGGGGCAGTGGTGTAGTAGCTGGTATAGGGAATGATGTTGCGCGTGCCGTCGCCGTTGTCCGGACCGACGGTGGCAAAGTCGGTTCCCATGGTAATGCCGCGCTGGACATTGGGGGTGCCGGCGATGGCCCAGCCGCCGAGGATGCCGTTAGTGGTGGTGACGTTGGTCGTGGTGGTGATCTGGCCCGAGTTGGTCGGGACGACGAGGGTGCCGCCAAGAGTGTGCGTCAGCGCGCCCAGATTGATGCGCGCGGTGCCGCCGGTGGCGCCGTTGGTGGCGCTGATGACCGAGCCGTAGATGTCGATGTTGGTATTGTTGAAGGTCTGGACGTTGGCGGTCGAAGCCTTGCCGGTCATGCTCAGCGTGGCGTTATTGTTCTGGCCGAGGCCGGCGGTCGCGCCGCCGAGAACGAGCGTCGAAGCGCTGTTGATGATGTTAGTCGTCGGAGCGGCGGCGTCGGCGAAATTCAAAATGATGCTGCCGTTGCGGACATTGGTGGCGCCGGTGTAGGTGTTGGCCCCGCCCAGGGTCAGGGTGCCGAAGCGGATCTTGTTCAGCGAGCCGGTGCCGCCGGTGTTATTGGCGATCACACCCGAGTAGGTGATGTCGCTGCCGGTGAGGGTTTCAATGGTTCCCGAACCCGCGCCGCCCGCCGGGCCAAGAACGATCCCGCGCGTGGTGGGGATGGCGAAGTCGCCGGTCGAGCGGAAGGTAGCGCCGTTGATCGTAATAGCGCCCGTCGCGCTGCCGCCGCCGAGGTTGTTGGCGGCACCGGCGGCAAGCGTGCCGCCGGTGATGTTGATCGGGCCGGTGAAGGTGTTAGCGCCGCTGAGGGTCAGCAGGCCCGCGCCGGTCTTATTCAGCCCAAACACTCCACCGCCGTCGGAGATTGCCCCGCTCAAGACCAACACTCCCTGCCCGGTAACGTTCACATTCCGGTTTGCATTGAGCAGCAGTTGCAGAGCGACGGTCTGCGTCAGCAGAGTGGTGTTGTCGACGATGTCGCCGCCGAGGGTGATGCGATTGCCCGTACCTGCGAGCGTGAACGCCCCGGCGGTGGGAGCGAAGGTGAGGCCGGTGATGTTGGTATCGACAGCGAGGTTGTTGTTGTTCGTCAGCTTGCCGAAACCGTCGAAGATTAGCGCGTCGCCCGCGGTGGGCGCGACTCCACCGACCCAGTTCAAGGGTGTAGCCCAGTTGGCGTCGAGTCCACCGCCAGACCACGTTCTGGTTGCCGCGTTACTCGTGCTCGCAGCGATCCACCCGATGATCCCCAGCCCAACCACTAACGTGCGTACCCATAGCGTCCGTAACATGTGTCGTTCCACCTGACTTGTTAGAACAGTGCGAGATCAGCCAGCCCGAAGCCCCAACCGCCCCAATCCGCTGCGCGAAACGCTTAGAAGGCGAGCAACAAAGAATCGCGTTCTCTGTCGAAAGGATCCCTCCGCCTTCCCAATCTTCATGCTACTCATTTGGAGCACCGGCCTCGATCAAACGAGGCTACGTTATTTAGCCAAGTTTTTTTGATTTTTTGGCGAAAGCAACGGTGCACAATTGATCTACGACGCTAAATAAAGCGTGTCGCGGATTGTCGCTGCGTCACGAAGTCGCCAACGGCCTTGGTCCGCTGCGCATCGACCCACTTCTCTAGCCCGCCAGACTCCGGGGGCTAAGGTTGTTCGGCAGGACTTTGAATTTGCGGCGAAAAGAAAATGTGTTGTGCCGCGCGAAGCTGCGCTACCGGTCGCTTAGCAAGAATGCGACCACTCAGAAGATGGCCTTGAAACTAGCCGGACTTGCACCCAGCGCTATTCCGCGTGCCCGCGCTGTAGGCTGCCAAGCAATTGATCGAACGCCGGCTGCAGCGTTTTCCAGTCCGACTCGGGGCAGACGCAGAACACGGTCACCGCTTTGTCGTGACCTAGTATCGTGGCTCGGTAACCGTGCAGACCCGAGCCGAACGTCGTCGAGGAGGTGAACTCGCTTCGTCGAGCCGGACCCAGTTTCACCTCCATCACCTGTGGTTCGCCGGTCTCCTTGTATCCGCTGTAATCCCGCTCCGCCTCCTCCACGCCATCCATGTGGACGCTGTGTACAGGCTCAAGCTCCGGATCGGGAGGCAGCGGATTGTCGCTGGTCCCTTGATTCGCTGTCGCCACTTCAGCCATCAGCGAGCCGGCCAGGCCTGTGGATATGCGAATGAGCGCCGGGCCACTCTCGAATTTCGCCCACTCCGGTCCTCGCCCGCCGCCGCCGTCCGCTTGCCAACCCTCCGGATATTCGCACGCAAACGTGCCCTCCTTCGAGTTGTACGCCGTGAATGCCGTCGGGGCGGTCGCCGGCGCCGAGCCGCAGCCGGCCACGCCGGCCAGTCCACCGACGAGCGCGAACAAATATCCCCAAGAACCGAGCGAGCGATGAGCGTGCATCATATTTCCTTCCCTGTACTGATTAAGTGTGCGAGCTGACCCAACAACCACGCGTAGAAAAACAAGGCCACGGTCACCATCGGCCCAAGCACGAGGATCGTCGCGAACGGCGGGTCGACCCAGGCCAGGCGATAGACCAGAAACAGCCCCTGCATCACGGCAAACGACCCGCCGTACAACACCAGCCAGGCGAACGGGTGCTTGGTGATCGAGCGCACCACCACGACCGACAACGGCGCCAGCGGCGAGCCCGTCTCAAGCGCCGACAACTGCAGCACTGGATACAACAAGAACAGGCACAGTGCAATGAGCAGCCACACGCTGATCGGCAGCGCCAGGCTCAGCAGCCAGCCGATTCCTGCGGCCACCGCCGCCATCCCCAGCGTCATTGGCAACGTCCAGAACCAATCCCGCCAATCGCCCTGCAGGATATCGACCTCGGTGTGGCCGGCGGCGGTCGATTCGATCACGCCCAGGTAACAAATCGACAAGTAGCCCAACGTCGCCGCCGTCACAAAACCGGTCGGCATCGCGATGATCCGGCCGGCGTCGAACGTCATGTAGTTCATCATCAGGACAAAACACCACAGCCAGGCGCAGGCGCAAAACGTCACGGTGATGACCGACAGCAGCACGTGCAAGAACGTCGCTGGTGAAATTGAGAAGGCGAACGCGGCCTGCGTGCCGCCCGTGGCAGACGAAGTACGACGAGAGCGCGGTAATTCCGCTTCCTTCTCCGCCAGATCGGCCGCGGCCGACTTCATGTATTGCCGGGCGATCGCCACTCGCGGATCGACCGGCTCGCTCGCCGCCGGTTTGGCGGGCACCTTGGCGACGGGCTTTGGCGGCGCGGACTTGGGCGGAGTCGCCTTGGGCGGCACGTTCGCCGCGCGGCCTGCCGCCGGTTTGGATCGGTTCGCGTCGGGCAACGCAGCGACCTCCCACTACTTCGTCGGTCTACCACCACCACGACGAATACGTCGGCGCGTAATAGGTGGTCGTCGGAGCCGGATAGTATACCGTCGTCGGAGCGTATCCCACCCGCGTCACACCGGCCCCCACCAGCGGAGCACTGTAGTACGCCGTCTGCGGGGCCGCCGCATAGTAAACGGTCGTCGGCGCTGCGGCGTAGTAAGTCGTCGTCGGAGCCGCGGCGTAGTAGGTCGTCGTTGGAGCGGCGTAATACACCGTCTGAGCCGGCGCCGGCGCATAGTACACCGTGGCCGGCTGATAGTACGTCGTGGTCACCGCGCCGCCGCAGCACTGCGCATCGGCCACTGCCGCACTAACCAACATCATGAGCGTTGCCAGGATCAAAGCGTGCCGTTTCATAGTTGTTTTCCTTTCAAAAGTGAGCAATGAAATCATACCTTGAATCGTCCAGCCTGGCGTGCAAATCCCGGTCCGATTATCGTCGATTCAATCGCGGATGCAAGGTTTTTAGCGATTATTTACAACCGGCCGATGAATCGTGTCCAATGATGACCGCACTTCGCTCTCTTTCCCGATTCTCGTAACACGCAGGGTTTTCCCATGCCCCTTACCCGCGTCGAAGCCATTCTGGAACGTCACAAATCAATCGTCTTTCCCGGCGTCTACGACACCCTCTCGGCCAGGCTGGCAGAACGGGCCGGCTTTCCGATGGCGTTCATCTCCGGCTACTCGGTCGCCGCCACGGCCATCGGCGAACCCGACCTGGGCCTGTTGACGCAAACCGAAATCGTCGACCAGGCCCGCCGCGTCTGTGGCAGTGTCCAGATTCCGATCATCGTCGACGCCGACACCGGCTACGGCAATCCGCTCAACGTGATCCGAACGATCCGCGATTTGATCGACGCCGGCGCGGCCGGCTGTTTTCTCGAAGACCAACAGTGGCCGAAGAAATGCGGCCACATGCGCGGCAAGCGCGTCATCGACCGCGAGGAGTACCTCGACAAAATCCGCGCGGCGGTCGACACCCGCGGCACGGCCGACTTCTTCATCGTCGCCCGCACCGACTCGCTGGCCGTCATGGGCCTCGACGAAGCGATCGCCCGCGTCGCGGCCGCCCGCGCCGCCGGCGCCAACGCCAGCTTCGTCGAAGCGCCCCATTCACTCGGCGAGCTGGCCGAGATCGGCCGCCGCGCGCCGGCGCCCGTCGTCGCCAACATGATTGAGAAGGGCAAGACGCCCGTGCTGCCCAAGCAGAAGCTGGCCGAGCTCGGCTTCCACCTGATCCTCTATCCGCTGGCCGGCCTGTTCGCCGCCGCTCACGGCCTGGCGGCGATCTATGAAAAAATCCGCCGCGACGAAACCACGCTCGGCGCCGAATCGCAACTGATGGCGTTCGACGAATTCAACGACCTGATCGGCGTCGAAAACAAATATGCCCAGGCCGAACGCTACGGGGTGAAATAGCCGTCGGAGGCAGCCGGCGGTTCTTCTCCGTTTCGTCCTAAGTGCTTTCCCACCAACACCTACGCACCGGCTACGCGGCCCCGCCATTCCGCCGCCCGTCGACAGTCGATCCGGACAGGAATAGAATGACTCCTATCATCGACTGAACGTGTGAGTGAATCGATTTCTGTCAGCGGAGGAAGTCGTCGAACGACTAACCAAAGCTGCCCGCCTATTACCGGCCAACACGAGAGCCCGTCGCGGCTCCACAGGATTCCCTCCGGCCGATGCACAGCGCAACCTGGGATGCGTTTTCTCCATGAACCTTGAGGTTGATCTCGAGCGCGTCCGCCTCGCCTACAAAACGGTGCGCGCCGAACTGTTGGCCGAACGCTCGGCCGATGGACATTGGATCGGACAGATGTCGAGCTCACCGCTGGCCACAGCCACCGCGGTGAGCGCGCTGGTCGTTGCCCACGACGGCGACGCCGAGAACGTTCTGCTACCGAATGCCGCCGATGAATCGCAGACCGTCGGCGAGCTCATGATTCAAGGCGAGCTGAGCGAGCTGCTGGTGGAAAGCCTGCACTGGCTGGCCCGCTGTCAGAACGCCGACGGCGGCTGGGGCGACTGCGACCTGTCGCGCTCCAATCTGGCGGCCACGATGCTCGTCCAGGCCGCGTTTCGGCTGACCGGCGTGCCGGCCAAGTACGCCGACCTGATCGCTCGGGCCGACGATTTCGTCGCCGCTCACGGCGAGGCGGCCGGGCTGCGGCGGATGGAGGGCCGCGAACTGCTGGCCGCGCCGATCCTGGCCAACTGCGCCCTGGCCGGAATGGTACCCTGGCGGCAGGTGCCCGCGCTGCCATTCGAGCTGGCCTGCGTGCCGCCCTATTGGCAACGTCTGCTCCGCCTGCCGGTCGACGCGCAGACCGTGCCGGCGCTGCTGGCCGTGGGCCGCGCCAAGTTTCAGCATGATCCGCCCCGCAATCCGCTGACGCGGCTCGTCCGCCGCAGCCTGTGCGCCAAGAGCCTTGCGCTCCTCGAACGCCTGCAGGCCGAGGACGGCAGCTTTTTCGATTCCACGCCGCTCACGGCAATGGTTGTGATGAACCTGGCCAGTTGTGGTTGCCAAATGCTGCCGATCGTCGCCCGCGGCGTCGAATTCCTGCTGGCTTCGGTGCGGCCCGACGCCAGCTGGTCAATCTACTCGAACCAGTCCTCGCGAAACACGGCCTTGGCGATCCGCAGTCTCGCCGCCGAATCGCTCGCGAAACCAATGTCGACAAATGGGAAGTCGTCACGCGAAGAGGCCTGGACCGATACAGCCCGCGCCGCCGATTTGGAGACGCACGCCGTCGCGATGGATGAATCGTCGCCGTCGATTCCGGTGATGGATCAACAGGAATCTGCTGACGAGGCAGCGCGGCGGCTTTACAACGCCGGCCTGGATTGGCTCCTCGATGCCCAACACACGCGGAACGTGCCGAGCGCGCTCGCGCCGCCCGGCGGCTGGGCACGGAGCGACGTGCCCGGGGCCACGCCGAACGTCGGCGACACCGCGACCATGTTGTTTACCCTCGCCCGTTCCCGCTTCGCTCCCGGCCCCGCGCGGCGGGAGCGGATCGAGCGGGCCGCGCGGCTCGGCATCCGCTGGCTATTGGACGCGCAAAACGAGGACGGCGGCTGGCCCACGTTCTGCCCAGGCACCGATTTTCTTGCGAGCGAACCGAGCGGCGTCGATCTCACAGCCCATGCGCTCCGCGCGCTCGCGGCCTGGCAGCGCGGCTGGCGGGCCGAAACGCCGCGCGTCGTGCAGGCTCATCAGCACGCCCAGTTGGATCAACAAATCTCCGCCGCAATCACGCGTGGCATCGCGTATCTCACCGCCCAGCAACGCGACGACGGCAGCTTCATCCCCTTGTGGTTCGGCAACGAGTCGCAGCCGGATGAAACCAATCCGGTCGTCGGCTCCGCGCTGGTGCTCACGGCTTGCGACGAACTGGAGCAGTTAGACTCGGACATAGCTCGCCGGGCCGCCAACTGGCTGCTGACGGCCCAACATGCGGGCGGCGGCTGGGGCCCGCCCCGCGTGCCGCTCGATTATTCCGGCACCTACCGCGCCGGCACCCGCACGTGGCGCGAGAACGACGCACTGGCCCAATGCTGCACGGTCGAGGAAACGGCGTTGGCCGTGGCCGCCCTGCTGCCGCTGTCGAGTGTCAACGTCGTTTATGGGCAGGCCGTCTCGAAAGGGCTCAACTGGCTCGCCGATGCGGTGGAGCAGGATCGACATCGTCGGCCGGCAGTCCTCGGTTGGTGTTTCCCCAGATTGTGGTATCATGAGCGTCTCCAAGCGCTGCTGTTGGCCTCGGCCGCATTGGCGCGGGTAACGAGTCAACTCGCCCCGCAACGACCCGCCGCCGCGCCTGTGGGATAACATATGGCCGACCCATCCTGGGTCGATAAGACGAACTTAATTGACCATAGAATTGAACCGAACGTTCGAGTGGAGTGCCTTGGCGCGATCTCGGCCAGGATGGCCGGGCTATTTTGGAAGTCGAGAGATCGGGATTTGAAATGAGTGCCGTCCGACAGGAAGCGCCGTTAGCCACGCCACGGACGTATCAGCATTTGCTCTGTGCGGCTCGGCGGATGTTTCAACCGGACGAGCTGGAACGGCTCGTGCCCCGTTCGCGCGGCGGACCACGCCTGGCCGAAGTGAATGGTGCCGGCGCCGCCGGTCTCGATCCGATCGCCGCCACCGAAGCGATCTCTTACGACTTTCTGGGCAAAGGCGGCAAATACTCCCGCCCGTTCATCACGCTGGCCGCCTACGACGCCCTCACCGGCGGCCACTGCACGCGCCCCGACGGCGACGACCAGGTGGCCAGCCGCATCACCGATACGGTCTGCCGCGCGGCCCTCTCGATCGAAGCGTTCCACAAGGCTTCGCTCGTGCACGACGATATTCAAGACGGCGACGAGTTTCGCTACGGCCGGCCGACGGTGCACGTCGAGCACGGCGTGCCCACTGCGATCAACGTCGGCGACTATCTCATCGGCCTCGGCTATCGTCTCGTTAGCCGCGACACGGATCAGCTCGGCGCCGATGCCGCCGCCGACATTCTCAACAAGCTGGCCGATGCCCACACGCGTTTGAGCGAAGGCCAGGGCGCCGAGCTGGTCTGGCGCGACGGCCGCGACAAGCGAATCTCGCCGACCGAGGCACTGAAGATCTACGCACTGAAGACGGCGCCCGCGTTCGAGGCGGCGCTGTACTGCGGGCTGCGGCTGGCCGGCCCGGCCGACAAGTACGCCCAGCCGGTTCACCAACTGGCCCGGCACCTGGGAATCGCGTTTCAGATCCTCAACGACTTGCAGGACTGGCAGGGGGACGACTTCAATAAACTGACGCTGGGAGGGGATGTTTTGGGCGGCCGGCCCACCGTGTTGTGGGCGCTCGCACTCGTAGGATTGGAGGTCGACGACCGCCGACGATTGGAGCAGTTGGTCACCGAAGGCGAAGCCACGCCGGCCGTGTTTGCCGAAATCCGCCGCTTGTTCCAACGGGCCGGCGCGTTCGACGGCGCTTTGCGACTGGTGGCCGAGCATCGGCAGGCGGCCCAGGCCGTTGCCGATCAGCTCGAGCCGGACGCCTTGCGCCGACTGGCCCATTACTTGATTGAAACCGTCCTTGCGCGGCCGGCCACGGCGGCTCCCGCGCGCGTTCCCCTGGCAGTTCCCACCCGGTGACGACCGACCCCTCCCGCCACCTCGCGGAAGCCGACCTGTACACCCGCAGCGCTTCCCGCCTGGCTTCGTTGTTTTTCAGCCGACTCGACGAAATTGGTCGTTTCGAGCCGGTGGCGGTCGACGATTTGCCGCCCACCGCTCGCTCGCTGCTCGCCCATCATGAGCACATGACCGTGGCCCTGGAGGCCTATCACCACAGCCCGGTCGCCGTTCGTGCGGTGGCCGAGTGGCAGGACGAAGCGTCCTACGCCCGCTGCAGCCTGTTGAGTCGCCAATCGGACGGTGCGATCATACAATTTGGCATCATGCGGATCTGGCTGGCCGACCTGCCGGAAGACGCCCGTCGCGAAATCACCGACGACCGAGAGCCGCTCGGCCGCGTGCTGATCAACCACAACGTGCTCCGCGAAGTCGAGGTGATCGCCCTATGGCGAATTACGCCGGGACCGGTGCTGAAGCAACATTTGCAACTCACCAACGACCAACCCATGTACGGCCGCTCGGCCCAAATCCTGGTCGACCAGCGGCCGACCGTGCAAGTATTGGAAATCGTGAAGCTCATGTAGTAGCGAAATGTATTTACCACAGAGACACAGAGGGCACCGAGAAGACAGGAACTGCAAGTTGCAGATTGAGAATTGCAGATTGAAAATTGCGATTCCGAAATTGAAAACTTGCAATGTCCATTTTGAAATTTGCAGTCTCTTCTCCGTGTTCTCTGTGCCTCTGTGGTGAATCCCGTCTTCGAATTGCAGAAAAATGGTTCCATCGTTGTCGGAATATGCTTGCATCGTCATCGGCGGCGGGCCGAGTGGATCGACGACGGCGGCGCTGGTGGCCGAGGCCGGCTTCCGCGTACTGCTCTTGGAGCGCGATCTTGAGCCGCGTCGCAAGGTGGGCGAATCGTTGATGCCCGAGACCTATTGGGTCTTCGAGCGTCTGGGAGTAATCGATGACTTGAAACGCAGCTCGTTTGTCCAAAAGGTCGGCGTTCAGTTCATCAGCAGCACCGGCAAGGAATCGTCGCCGTTCCTCTTCACGCGGCACGATCCCCGCGAGTGCGGCCGCACCTGGCACGTGGAACGGGCCAAGTTCGATCAGTTCCTGCTCGATAACGCCGCCAAGAAAGGCGTGGAGGTCCATCGGGGCGCCCGCGTGCTCGAAGTCGTCTTCGAAGGCGACCGCGCCGTCGGCGTGCGGCTCGACAGCGGAGTCATCCGCGCCAAGGTAATCGTCGACGCTTCTGGTCAGGCGGGCCTGCTCGGCGCCCGCTTCGGTCTCCGCCAGCCACGGCCCGAGTTTCGCAAAGCGGCCATCTGGGGTCATTTTCGCGGCTCACGCCGCGACGTGATCGAAAACGGCGTGATGACCGTTTGCTTCCGCACGCTGTCGAACCGCTCCTGGTTCTGGCACATCCCGCTCTCCAACGACATCGTCAGCATCGGCGTGGTCGGCGACGCCGATTACTTTTTCGACAAGGGCGCAGGCACACCGGAGGAAATTTTCGCCCGCGAAGTGGCCGACTGCCCCGCGATGGCCCAGCGGCTCGCCGGCACCGAAAAAGTCGCCGGCCTCGATGTGGTCAAAGAGTACTCCTACGCTACCGACCGCTCCTCCGGCGACGGCTGGGTGCTGGTCGGCGACTCGTGGGGCTTCATCGATCCAATCTATTCGTCGGGCGTGTGGTTCGCCCTCAAGAGCGGCCAACTCGCTGCCGACGCCATCGTCGAGGGGCTCAAAAAGGGCGACACGTCCGGCGCACAACTGGGCAAATGGGTGCCCGACTTCGCGCGCGGAACCTCCTGGGTCCGCAAGTTGGCCGAGGCCTGGTACTGCGGCCAGTTCCGCGTCGGCCGATTCATCCGCGAGTATCCGCATCACGTGGGTCCGATGACCGACATCCTCATCGGCCGCATCTTCCACCCCGAAGCAGGCCGCCTCTTCGACGACCTCGACCCCTGGCTCGAACGCATGAAAGCCGAAGGGGTAACGTCGTAGTCGCTCAAGCTAAACCGCAAGCGTGTGTCCGACTCTAATCTGACACCTGACACCTGACACCCGACACCTGACACCTTCCGCCCGATGCGCATCGCCTACATCACGGCCGGGGCCGCCGGCATGTACTGCGGCAGTTGTCTGCACGACAACACCCTGGCCGCCGCGCTGCTCGCGCTGGGCGAAGACGTGCTGTTGGTCCCCACGTACACGCCGCTGCGGACCGATGAAACCGACGTCAGCCTCCGCCGCGTGTTTTTCGGAGGCATCAACGTCTATTTGCAGCAGAAGTCGGCCCTCTTTCGCCGCACGCCGTGGTGGTTCGACCGCCTGCTCGATCATCCAGCGCTGTTAGAACTCGCGTCGCGCAGGGCCGGCAGCGTCGACGCCACACAGCTTGGCGACATGACCGTCTCGATGCTCCGCGGCGAAGCGGGCCGGCAAAGGAAGGAAGTGGAGAAGCTGGTCGACTGGCTCGTATCCGACGTTCAGCCCGACGTCGTACATCTGTCGAACTCGATGCAGTTGGGCGTGGCGCGGATGCTCCGCGAGCGCGGCGGCCCGCCGGTCGTCTGCCAATTATCGGGCGAGGACATCTTTCTCGAAAAGCTCCGCCCGCCATATTACGAGGAGGCCCGATCGCAATTGCGCGAGCGGGCGGCCGACGCCGACGCCTTCGTCACCATCAATCGCTACTATGCCGATTTCATGTCCGAATACCTGGCGGTCGACCGCGGACGGATCCACGTGGTCCCGCACGGCCTGAACCTCGACGGCCATGGCGTGCGGATCGAGAAGCGGCCGGATGAGCCACGCGCGATCGGCTATCTTGCGCGGATTTGCGAGGACAAAGGACTGCATCTATTGGTCGACGCATGCGAGCGCCTGGCGACGCGCAGCGACCTACCGCCGTTCGTCCTGCACGCAGCCGGCTACTTGGGCGCAGCGGATCGACCCTATTTGCAACAACTTGAGCAGCGCGCCGCCGCCGGCCCGCTCGCCGGCCGCTTTCAATATCGGGGCGAGTTCGACCGCGCTCAAAAAATCGCGTACCTCCAATCGCTCGACGTGTTCAGCGTGCCGACCGTGTACCGCGAGTCGAAAGGCTTGCCGGCGCTGGAGGCGATGGCCAACGCCGTGCCCGTCGTGCTCCCGGACCACGGCAGCTTCTCGGAAATGGTCGCCGACACGGGCGGCGGGCTTCTATGCCGGCCGCACGATCCGGCCGACCTGGCGGAAAAGCTCACCGAACTGCTGCGCGATCCGATCCGTGCAACCGAGCTGGGCCTCAGCGGCCAGCAGGCGATTCAGGACCGCTACCACGCCGCCGCCATGGCCCGCCAAACGCTGGAGCTGTATCGCAAATTGCCCGCGAAATAGCGTCCGTTCTGGGGCGTTGCCCCGGCCACCGACGACTTGGCATCCAGCCGCAAACCGGTTAGAATCCTGGATTCAAACCTGTCGAATATCTCCCAACGCAACCCCCTAATCGCCCTCACTCGCATGCCTCCCTATAACCGAAACCGAGAAAACGGTCCCAGAAACAAACGCGACAAGAACATCAAGAAGGTCGCCAAACGCGATCCGATTTTTGTCGAGGGCGTCGCGCCGCGGCCGATGTACGTCGACTACAAAGATCTCGACTTGCTCTCGAAGCTGACCAACCGCCACGGCCGCATCGTCAGCCGCCGCAAGACCGGCTGCCACGCCGCCAGCCAGCACGCGGTAGCCCGCGCCGTCAAGCGGGCCCGCTTCATGGCACTCATGCCGTATGTAGGCGACTGAGGAATAGCTGTCGGCTATCGGCTGTCGGCTGTCAAATCTTGCCGAAAGCTGACAGCCGACAGCCGATAGCCTCCCATGCCCACTCCCTACCACACCACGCGGTTCGTCGAGTTCAGCGACACCGACATGGCCGGGATTGTGCACTTCTCGGCGTTCTTCCGCTATATGGAAGCGGCCGAGCACGAGCTTTTGCGGAGCCTGGGCTTCAGCGTCTATTCCGAAGTGGACAACGAGGTGATTACCTTTCCGCGTGTGGCCGCTTCGTGCGAATTCCGTTCGCCCGCTCGTTGCGAAGACACGCTCGATATCGACGTCACCGTCCGCCGCGTCGGCACCAAGAGCGTGACCTACGGCTTCCATTTCTCGCAGCACGGTCACGACGTGGCCACGGGCGAGATCACCAGCGTCTGTTGCCGGATCCCGCACGGCCAGCCGCCCGTGTCGATTCCGATTCCCGATGTGGTGGCGACGAAACTGCGCGAGCTGGCCAACTAGAATTGGGTGGCATGCTTTCGCGGCGCAGCCGCGTAAGCATGCTTAACCGTGGCGAGGACATTCTTACGCCGCGAGCGGCGAAAGCATGCCACCCGGCACTGAAATGAATATCACATCTCCAGCCGCTGAACTCTCGGTTGACAACATCGTCAAGGAATATCCGACGCCCGCCGCGCCCTTGCGCATATTGAGCGGCGTGTCGTTCGAATTGCGGCGCGGCGAAAATCTTGCAATTCTTGGCCCCAGCGGCTCCGGCAAGAGCACGCTGCTCGCCATTCTCGGCACGCTCGAACCGCCAACGTCCGGCCGCGTGCGGCTCGGCGATCAAGATCCGTTCACGCTCGAGGAAGCGCACCTGGCCGCGTTTCGCAGCCGGCAGATCGGCTTCGTGTTTCAGGAGCATCACCTGCTGCCGCAATGCACGGTGCTGGAGAATGTGCTCGTGCCGTTCCTGGCCGACGGCGCCGCGACAGCCGCCGACCAACAGCGGGCGACCGAATTGCTGCGCCGCGTCGGCCTGGCTGAGCGGCTCGATCACCGGCCGGCCGAATTGTCCGGCGGCGAGCGGCAACGCGTGGCGATTGCTCGCGCTCTCGTCCGCGAACCGACGCTGCTCCTGGCCGACGAGCCGACGGGCAATCTCGATCGCACCACGGCCCATTCGATCGGCGAACTGCTGTTAGAACTTCAAGCCGAGCGGCAGACAATCCTGGTCGTGGTCACGCACAGCGCACCACTGGCCGCGGCTCTTAATAGGCGCATGGAACTCGACAACGGCCGCCTCGTACCAACCGCGTAGCGCGACGCTTGCGGCTTAGAACCTATCCCATAACCTTAGGAATTGCGCCATAGGATGTGGGCGAACACAAGATGCAACAGAGCTTCATAATTGACGGCTTTCTTTTCCCACCGCACAAGGATGCGGCGGTAGCGATTAAG
>JBIOWO010000293.1:0-16957 GCA_044868555.1 Lacipirellulaceae bacterium
GCGAAACGGCGGCCCGCTCGACCACGCGGGCGCCGAGGGCTGCGGCGGCCGATTGCAGGTGATCGGGCTGGCCCGTACAAACAGCCGTCCACTCGCGGCCCGCGCCGTCCCAGGTCAGTGCGCCGGAAAGCCGTGGCGGCATGGGCTGGGGATCCTCGAATTGGAGCGTTAAGCGGGCGTGGGTTTGCTTGATCTGGTCGAGCGAATCGCAGAACAGGATGCGGCCGTGGCGGATCATCGCCACCTGATCGGAAACGCGCTCGACTTCGGCCAGCAAATGGGACGAAAACAGCACCGTGCGGCCTTCGTCGGCGATCGTGCGGATGATGGCGCCCAGGATGTCGCGGCGGACGATTGGATCGAGGCCGGAAGAGGGCTCATCCAACAGCAGCAGCTCGGGCCGGTAGGCCAGGGCGGTGAGCAGCCCGGCTCGGGCCCGCTGGCCCTTGGAGAGCTGTTTCACCTTCGCGCTTGGATCGAGGTCGAACTCTCGGCGGAGCTGCTCGGCGTATTCGGCGTCCCACGTCGGGTAGAACGCGGCGACGTATCGAATCAGCTCGTGGACCCGCATCCAGCCCGGCATGTCCGGTTCCTCGGAGAGGTAACCGACCCGCGAAAGCACGCCGACCGGGTCGGCCACCGGGTCGAGCCCAAACACGCGGACGGAGCCGGATTGCGCCTTCAGCAGGCCCAGGATGTGCTTGATGAGCGTGGTCTTGCCGGCGCCGTTTTCGCCGACCAGTCCGACCACCGAGCCGGACGGCACGCGGAAGCTAACGTCGTCGAGTGCCAGTTTGGCGCCGAAGCGGCGGGAAACTTGATCGACAGCGACGATTGTCTGGGAGTGCGTAAGGCCGTCTACCGAGCCATTTGAATACGAACCGTTGATGGCAACCATCGATCAAACCTCCGCTTGTTGGGCGTGCATGGCGGCGTCGCGCTGACGGACCAGCTCGATGACTTCCTCGAGCGAGAAGTCCAGTTGGCGGCCTTCGGCCAACAGGGCGTCGATGCGCCGCGTGATAATTTTCAATCGGTCCCGCCTGGCCAGCCGCGAACCAACGCCGGAGACGTAGGTGCCGGCCGTCCGTCGCTTGACGACGATCCCGGCCTGCTCCAGCTCGCGGTAGGCGCGGGCCACGGTGTTGGGGTTCACGATCAATTTTTCGGCCAGCGTCCGGATCGGCGGCAACTCCTCGCCCGCCGCCAGCCGGCCGGACGAGACGAGATACCTCACCTGGTTGACGATCTGCAGGTAGATCGGGACGCCGTCGGTCGGGGAAATATGGATTTGCATGCGGTCCTCGTGCTTATTGTATTAACTCAGTAATACAAACCTGTGACAGCGGCGTCAAGCGATTTGTTGCGACAAATTCGCGCTTGGAAGTTGCACGAGGCGGTAGGCGTATTTTCGACGATCGTGCTAAGGTATACTGTGTTCCTTGACGCTCTAGGCTCAACTGCTTTCGAATCGACGTAACAGTATGTCAACTTCCGAATTACCTTTGCGCTATGAAGTGGAAGTTCCGTCCGATGGGCGGATCGAAGTCCAAGTTCCACTGCCGGCTGGATCGCATGTAACGGTCTTCGTCGTTGACGAGCACAGCGCCGAATTCCGCGACTTATTCGAGGCATCCACCAGTAGCACCGACTTTTGGAATAATTCAGTCGATGACGAAGACTGGAATAACGCCTGAACAGGGCGATATCGTCCTGATTCCAGTGCCGTTTACCGACCTTTCGTCCCAGAAGCGACGGCCGGTGATTGTGATCTCAAGTGACGCATATAACGGCGCGGGACACGATGTGATCGTTGTCGCAATGACTTCCAACCCGGCTCCCGTGCCCTTCAGTTTCGCGATCACATCCGCGGATTTAGCGAAAGGGGCGTTGAACCGCCCCGGAACGATTCGCGTCGACAAAATCTATACGCTGGCGAAGTCGATCATCGTAAAGAAGTTTGCCAAAGTAACGCCACAAATCGTGCAACGAATTCGGCGAACTCTGGACGCTGTAACTGCACCCAAATCGTGACGTGGTGCTGTCGCAATGGTGGCTTTTCTGCTATTTTGGGCGAACGATTCATCCGCCTACGTCTCCGCACAAATGGTGAACTGAATTATGCCGTGGATTTCCGAGCGAGCCGCTGAGATTTCTTGGGACCGCCTGAAGGCGTTGATGGACGAGACCGTCGCCGAGGCGCGGGAGCGGATTTGTGCCAAGCCGAAGCGAGTGCTGCTGTTGCCGCCGGACATTACGCGGATGCACTCCGGGGCGGGCCGGCTGACGGAAATGCTCTACAACTGCTTCAAGGATGAAGCTGACGTACACGTCATTCCGACGCTTGGCCAGCATCTGCCGCACGATGCGGAAGAAAACCGGCTGATGTTCGGTTCGATCCCCAACGAACGGATCCACGCTCACGATTGGCGGGGGGGCTGCGTGCATATCGGCGAGATTCCGGGCGACTTTGTGGAAGAGGCGACTCAAGGCGCCGCGAATTGGCCGTTTCCAATCGTTCTCAATCGGTCGCTGATGCGCGATCCGTGGGACCTGATCATTAACGTCGGCCATGTCGTGCCGCACGAGGTGCTCGGTTTTGCCAATCACAACAAGAACTATTTCATTGGGCTGGGCGGCAAGGACCTGATTTGCGCGTCGCACATGGCGGCCGCCTGCTGCGGCATCGAGAACAACCTGGGAAATCTCATCACGCCGGTGAGGGCGTGCTTCAATCGGGCCGAGAATGAATACCTGGGCCACCTGCCCGACTTGTACGTGCAGGTCGTGCTTGCCCGCAATCAGCGCAACAAGCTGGTGCACACGGGCATGTACGTCGGCGACGACCTGGAGACCTACCTGGCCGCAGCCCGCCAATCGCGGGAAGAGAACATCACGCTATTTGACGAGCCGATCGACAAGATTGTGTGCGTCATGCAAGGGGACGAGTATTTCAGCACGTGGGTGGCGAACAAGTCGATCTACCGCACGCGGATGGCGCTCGCGGACGGCGGGGAGTTGATCGTCATTGCGCCGGGATTGAAGCGGTTCGGCGAACAACCGGAAGTGGACACATTCATTCGCAAATACGGCTACGTGGGCACGCCGAAGGTGATGGAGCTGTATCGCAAGAAGGCCGACATGCAGGACCTGACGCACGCCACGGCCCACTTGCTGCATGGCTCGAGCGAAGGCCGATTCAACATCATCTACGCGCCCGGCCATGTCAGTCAGCGCGATATCGAGTCGGTGAATCTGGGCTACATGGATTTCCAGGCGGCGATCGACCGCTACCGGCCGGAAAAGAGCAAGCCGGGCTGGAATACGACGGCCGACGGGGAGCGCTATTATTTCATTCCCACCCCATCCGCCGGCCTATGGGCGACGCGCTCCAAACTCTTCAATCGCGCGAGCGGCTTTGCCGAAGTCGTGTAGGGCCCGGTGGTAGCGATTATGCGCGATGCGACAGCGGGCTGTGGCATTCCCACGGGCGTCGCTTCTCCCCCTCGGCGGCCTGCAACGTAGGCTTTCATACTGGGGCATCGATGACTGCCTCATCGCGCGCAATGGGCTTCCGATGTTCAGTGCTGACGGGCTAGCGCTGCGCCAACCGCCGGTCCGCGCGCCGATTATCCACGTTTTTAGTTAATTTGATGTCCACAAGCACCACCGAGCTTCAAGATTCGGGATTATTGGCGTCGCTCCTGACGGACGACGTCTTTCACCCGGCCGAGCCGCAGTCGCTCGAAGAGACGGGCATCAGCCCAATCCTGATCGAGATGCTGATCTGCAAGTACGTAATGCAGATCGGGTCGACGAGCGGGCGGGATATCGCCCAGCGGCTGTGCCTGCCGTTCGGCATCCTGGAAGACATGCTGCTAGCGCTCCGTTCGCGGCAGGTACTGGTGCACCAGGGCCAGGCGCAGCTCAACGACTACTGTTACGCGCTCACTGAGCAGGGCCTGTCGCGCGCCCGCGCTGCGATGCAGGCCTGTTCGTACGTCGGACCGGTACCGGTTCCGCTGGACGACTACGTGATGTCGGTCGAAGCCCAGACGATTCGGGCCGAGGCGGCGAGGCGTGAGCAGTTGGCGGCCGCCTTTCGAGGCATCAGCGTGGAACCGGAGCTATTCGATCTGCTAGGCCCGGCCGTGAATTCGGGCGCGGGGATGTTCCTGTACGGCGCGCCGGGCAACGGTAAGACGACAATCGCCAAGCGAATCACTCACTGCTTCGGGCAACACGTCTGGATTCCGCGGACGTTGTGCGAGGACGGGCAGTTCATCAAGCTTTACGACGCGGCCTGCCACGAGGCGGTTGAGGGCTCTGACGACAGCCTATTCAAGTCGGGGCAGGTCGATCACCGGTGGATCAAGATTCGGCGTCCGACCGTAGTTGTGGGTGGCGAATTGACGATGGACAACCTCGAAATTCGCCATGATCCCAAGTCGAACGTCAGCGAAGCGTCGCTGCAATTGAAGAGCAATTGCGGCTGCCTGTTGGTGGACGACTTCGGCCGCCAGCGGATCGACGCGGACGAGCTCTTGAACCGCTGGATCGTGCCGCTCGAAAGCCAGATCGACTACCTGACGCTTTCGACGGGCAAGAAAATCCAGGTGCCGTTCGAGCAGCTCATCATTTTCTCGACGAACCTGGAGCCGCTCGACCTGGCCGACGAGGCGTTCCTCCGCCGCATTCCCTACAAAATCGAGGTCAAGGACCCGTCGCTGGCAGAGTTCAGCCGGTTGTTCGAGGCGGCCTGTCAGTCGTTTGGATGTCGCTTCTTTCCGGAAGCCGTCCACTACCTGATTCAGACGCACTACGTACCGTGCCACCGGCCGCTGCGGCGCTGCCACGCCCGCGACCTGCTCGCGCAAATCAAGAACTACTGCACTTACAACGGCCGGCCAATGGAGCTGCGGCCCGACTATTTGGATCGGGTCGTGAAGAGCTACTTCACCGCCATCCCCGACCCGGCCGAGCGGGCAAAGCCAAAAGTGGTTACGCAGTCATCGAGTGCCGGCCCAGTCGCCAGTCCTGCCCCCGTTGCCACGAGCGCGCCCGCTCCGCCGCGCGCCTTGGGATTGCCGCAGAGCACACCGCGACAAACGACTTCCGCGCTGCGGGCATCGCAGCCAAGTGCGACGGCGTCGACGCCACCACGTCGATCGCAACCCAGCTAGGAATATCGCCGTGATACCCGATTCCGACGTCAACATGGAACCGCTGCCTGGCTACCGGTTGATCGAACGCCTGGGCACGGGCGGTTACGGCGAAGTCTGGCGGGCCGAGGCTCCCGGCGGGCTGACGAAAGCGATCAAGTTCGTGTTTGGCAAACACGACGAAAAACGCGCTTCGCACGAGATGCGGGCCCTGGACCGGGTTCGCTCGGTGCGGCATCCGTTCCTGTTGTCGTTGGAACGCATCGAGATCGTCGAAAACCGGCTGATCGTCGTCATGGAGCTGGCGGACGGCAGCATCAAAGACCGTTTTGAACAGTGTCGCGCGCAAGGCCTCCCCGGTGTTCCGCGCGATGAATTGGTGAGTTATCTGCGTGACGCGGCCGACGCGCTCGATTTCATGTCCCAGGCCCATGCGCTGCAGCACCTGGACATCAAGCCGGAAAACATGCTGCTGTTGGCGGGCCGCGTGAAAGTAGCCGATTTTGGGCTGGTGAAGGATGTACGTCAATCGCAGGCGTCGCTGGTGGGTGGATTGACGCCGCTGTACGCGGCGCCCGAAGTCTTCCGCGGCACACCCAGTTCGCACAGCGATCAATATTCATTGGGAATTTTGTACCAGGAGATGCTCACAGGGACGCTGCCGTTCGCCGGCAGCAGTGCGGCCGAGCTGACTCTGCAGCACCTGAACGACGAGCCGGACATGACTGCGCTCTCGCCGGCCGATCGCTACGCCGTGTCCCGGGCACTGGCGAAGGAACCGCAACACCGCTACTCCACTTGCCGCGAGTTCGTCGATGCGTTGTCGAAAGTAGGGGCTGCGGATGCCGGGCCGACGACGACGGGGCCGCCGAGCGCGCCGTTTGTCGAATCGAGCCAGTTCACCGAATCGCTTCTGCGCGAAAACTCACAGACCGACTTGTTCGACGACGAATCGACGGCGTGGAACGCGGAGTCCGACCATCTGCTGATCGAGCTTCCCGCGCCCGACGCAAGCCTGGTCGATTTGCCGGCCGTCGATGTCGGTGCCCACGACTCCCGGCCCGTGCCAACACTGATCGTGGGCATCGGCGGGGCGGCCGGAAAGGTGCTCTCGCACCTGCGGCGGACGATCTGCGAGCGATTTGGCGAGCCGGCGTCGCTGCCGTCGATCCAGATGCTGCTGGTGGATACGGACGCGAAGGCGCTTTCGGACGCGAGCCGGCGCGAACGCGGACTCGGGCCGGACGAGACGCTCCACGTGCCACTGAAGCGTCCGCAACATTACCGCCAACATTCGCAGCAACTTTTGCAATGGCTGAGCCGCCGCTGGTTGTACAACATCCCACGCACGCTGCGGACCGAGGGGCTGCGGCCGTTGGGCCGGCTGGCGCTTGCGGATCATGCGCGCCAACTGGGACAGAAAATCCGCCGGGCTCTTGTGCAGTCCATGGAGCCGGATGCGGTTGCCCGCTCGACGCAAACGATCGGCCGAGAATTACGCGGCGACGCCGTGCGGGTGTACGTCGTCGCTTCGATTTCCGGCGGCAGCGGGGGCGGCATGTCGCTGGACCTGGGTTACATGGTGCGCGCGGTGCTGAGCAAGCTGGGAGTCGCCCATAGCAGCATCGTCGGCGTGATGATGCATGCCACAGGCGGCGACCCGCGGCTAACCGAACTGGCCCGCGTCAATGCGTATTCGTGGCTGACGGAATTCCATCATTTTCAGCAGCCGGAGAATGCTTATCCCGGCGACGCCAGTTGTGGGCTGCCGTCGCACGAGGCGGGCATCGGGGCGTTTGACTTTACGTACCTGGTTCACCTGGGCGAGCAGCTCGACGCGCTCGAATTCGACCAGGCGACGCAGTCGGTGGCAGATTATCTGCGGCTCAATGTCCTGTCGCCGGCGCAAGCTTTCTTCGACGCATGCCGGAGCGAATCGGATGTGCTGCAAGCCCAGACGGCGGCGGATCGGGCGAAAGTGCGGTCGTTTGGCGTGTGCCGCCGAGTCGCCGCGGAAAGTGAATATTGCGAAGGTCTGGCCGACCAGTTAGCCAGGTATGTCGTGCGTGGCTGGCGGTCGGGCGAGCCGACGGACTCGACTGGCGCCGACGATGCTGCTGAAGGCAGGGTTTCGATGCCGGGCGGCGCCGATCAACTCATCGAGCGGCTGCGATTAACGCCACAGGCAATTGCCACGAGCGCGCGGTCGCTGGTGGAAACGCGGCTGGGCGAGCGCGGGGACCAATTTCTGGTTTCCTGGCTGGCCCAGCACGCCGGAACGAGTGCCAACGAGGCGTCTCAGCTTCAAGCCGTCGACCGCATGTTCGAAGCCGCTGCGACAAACGGCGGCGAAGAGGTCGCCACGACGACCTATTTCCTGGGCGAGCCGTTGGCAGCGCTTGTGCTGCCGCTGGAAGAACAGCTCCGTGGCGAACTACGCGGCTGGCTGACCGGACAAATCGATGACCGTGCGGCGCGGCTAGCTGGTGCACGTCGAGCCACGGAGTGGCTGAGCAATCATTTCCGTGAAATCGACAACCAGTTGCAGCAATTTACGCGAACGGTCGCCGGCAAGTTGGCAGACGTTCACAAGGCAGTCGCCGACGGTGTGAGCGGGCCGCTGGTTTCGGTCGGCCTTCGTTCGCCCGACCTGTTCAGCAGGCGGGCCGTACACTACTTCCGCTTGCGCCTGGATCAACTGGCGTTGGCCCTGGCAACGCACGCGGTTTGCTCGGTCCTGTCAGACACGAATACGATCAGCGACGAGCTGGCCGCCCTGGAAAGGGAGATGGAGCATTTGTTGGCGGCGGTATGCCGCACCACCGTCCCGGAAATGGACGTGTCAGAATCGCCAGACGCCGGCGGCAATGGTGAATGCGCGACGACGAATCCTTTCGCCTGCCTGGAGGCGAGGCTCGATCAACTGGCCGCGGAGGTCGATCAGCAATTGCAAGCCGAGTTTCTCGGTGAGCATGGCGGGCTGATGCAAACGATCCTGCGTGGCGGGCGGCCAAGGGCCCAACTGATCGCCAAGCTGCACGAATTCGCCGGATTGTCCGTGAGCCGAGCGCTGGCCGGAGTGAACGTGATGCAAGAGGTCTTCCGCGGCGAGGGGCAGGGAGAGTCCGGCTTGCGCTCATCGCTCGCGGCCGCCACGCCGTCGCTCGTTCAGTTCGGCGGCACGCGTCGCGTGCTGGCCGTGCTGCCGCGCGACGCGGCCGGTCCCACGTACGCCGAAAAGCTCCGCCAGTCGATCGGCACCGACGTGACGACGCTCGCCGGCGACGACAACAGCTTGACGCTGTGCGTCGAGTCGGGCCAGTTGTCGGTGCCGTATGCCGCCGTCGAGTTCGTGCAGCGCCGGCGTGACCGCGTCGATTTTGCCGCCCGGATCCACAGCCGAACGGACATCCTTTGGACGCCACTGTTGTCGACGTCGGCCCTCTCCGCGCCTTGCCCGTGGGGGAGTGACGACATTCCCTCGCCACAGATTTCGCAGGACCTAAGTAAGACCTTGGTGATGTAACATGCTGGCCAACACGCTTCATGCCAAACGCGTCAACTGGCTCCTCAGCGGTCAATTGGCCGACGAGCAGCCCGTGCGCCATTTCCGAGTGGACGCGTCGCGATTTACGATCGGCCGGAAATCGGACGCTTCGCTGTGCATTCCCAGCCCCACTGTGTCGCGCGAACATGCCGAATTGACCGTGGTGGAGAATGGCCTGTTGCTGCGCGATCTGGGCAGCACGAACGGCACCTACGTGAACGGCACGCGCGCCGCACAGCCGTGCACGGTTCACCACGGCGACCTGCTGCAGTTCGGCCAGGTGATCTTCCGCGTTGTGCAGCAATCGACCGAGAGCGGCCCGCAGACCATTCAAGAGGATTCCTGCGACCGGGCGCTGGCCCTGATTCAGTTCGACCAATTGATGACGCAGCGGGCCGTCACGCCCCACTTTCAGCCGATAATCGACATGAGCAATCGCCGTGTGCTCGGTTACGAAGTGTTGGGCCGCAGCCGATTCTTCGGACTGAAAGACCCGCGGTCGATGTTTGCGGCGGCCAAGGTGCTCAACCTGGAGGGCGAGCTAAGCCGCATCATGCGGGAGGAAGGGATCCGTAGCGGCCAGGTATTGCCGGCCGAACATGCGCTGTTCGTCAACACGCATCCGATCGAAATGGACGACCTCGAAGTCCTAATCCTGTCGCTCAACGAACTGCGGGAGCAGGAGCCACGCCGGCCAGTGGTGCTGGAAATTCACGAAGCGGCCGTCGCCGGCAGCAAGCAAATGACGCAATTGCGGGCGGCGTTGAATCACCTGCGAATCGGTTTGGCGTACGACGATTTCGGAGCCGGCCAAGCCCGGCTCATCGAATTGGTCGAAGTGCCGCCCGATTACCTAAAGTTCGACATGAAGCTGGTGCAGCACCTGGACACCGCGTCGTGGGACCGGCAAAAGATGCTGGCCAGCCTGGTGCGGATGGTCCGCGACCTGGGCATCACGCCATTGGCCGAGGGCATCGAAACGCCGGGCGACGACGCGATCTGCCGGCAACTCGGCTTCACTTGCGCCCAGGGCTTCTACTACGGCTACCCGTCGCTCCCGAAGACGCTGCTGCAGGGCAAACCGCCGGAAACGGGCGATACCAAGCACGGCGGAGAGGCGCGGTAGGACGCGAATTCGCGTCGCGCGAATATCCCTTACCCGAACCAGCCCTTCTTCATAAATGCGGCGCGGGCCGAGGCTTCGTCCTTCTCGATCTCGAACAGTTTGTCGAGCTTGGTGATCTTGAACACCTGGCGGATCTCGGGATCGATCGAGCAGAGCTTGAGCTTGACCTTGAACTCGCCGCACTTCTTGTGCGTCTGCACGAGCTTGCCGAGCATCGACGACGACATGAACTTGACGTTGCGAAAGTCGAGAATGACGCGCTCCTCGGTCGTCTTGTTGAGCATCTCTAGGAGCTCTTTGCCAAGCTCCTCGAGCTTGATCTCATCGAGAATGCGGGCGTCGTCGAAGACGACCGTGAGAATTCCGTCTTTCGCGTAGCTGGAGAGAGACATGCGGCTGGCCCGGGCGGAAAAGTTGGCGACGCACTGTGAAGATAGCGGAGCGGCGCGGATTAAGCAACGGTCGGCGAAATACATCGCCGGCCCATCTTGGGTCGACGTACGCGGATCAAAACCCTCATCCACCACTCGGCCAAGATGGCCAGGCTATTTACGCCACTTTGCGCACTATGCCGGTCACAATGCCGATTACTTGGGCGTTGCGAGTGTAGATCGGCTTCATCGACGAGTTGGCCGGCTGCAGGCGGATGCGGTTCGCTTCGGGGAACCAGTATTTCAGCGTGGCCTCGCCTTCGTCGGTGATGGCCACGACGATGTCGCCCTTGTGGGCCGTGCGGGCACGACGACAGATCACCAGGTCGCCATCCGCGATTTGAGCCTCGATCATCGAGTCGCCCTTCACCTTTAAGGCGAACTGGTTTTTGCGCTGCGGGAACCATTCCTCAAAGTCGAACCGATCGGCCTGCTCGATGGCCTCCGAGAGATTTCCGGCCGCGATCTGGCCCACCAGCGGCATGCCGCGTTCTTCTTTATAAGCGTCGGTAATTTGAATCGCCCGCGACATGTTCGGCTCGCGGGTGATAAGACCCTTCTTTTCGAGCGCTTTCAAGTGACACATCACGCCGTTGGGTGAGCTGATGCTGAAGTTGTCGCCGATTTCGCGGACGGTCGGCCCGTAGCCGCGGCCGGTGATCTTTTCGCGAATGAAATCGAATACTTCGCGTTGGCGAGAGGTAAGCTCTGAGAGAGACATCGATCGTCCTCGACGGTTAGGTGTGCTGAGCAAAGGGTTGGCGGCCGCGACAGTGCGGGCGGCCGGCCGCTAGTCCCCTCCTTATCAAGCTATAATATACGTGCGTACATCGTCAATAGCATCTGTACAGGGTCAGAGGATTTTCGCGGATCTGTGGCGGGAACTGTCGTTCATTTTGACTGGGGCTCGCTGACGTTCGACCGCCAGCCATCCCACGCACATTCGAGGCCATTTGGCGAACCCTTCCGCAGGGTGGAAGCGTCCGTTATCGTGAGTTTGGCGGCGCTTTATCGGCGGTTTTCGTTAGAAAGGTCGAACGGATGATACACGTTCTGGCAACGATCCAGTTGGCACCTGGGCGGCGCGCCGATTTCCTGGCCCAATTTCAGAAGCTGGTGCCTCAGGTGCACGCGGAACGGGGCTGTCTGGAATACGGACCGGCAATCGACGTCGCCGCTCCCATCGCGGCCGTGCCGTCCGTCCGCGGCGACGTTGTAACGGTAGTGGAAAAGTGGGAGAGCGTACAGGCGCTGCAGGACCACCTGGCGGCGCCGCACATGGGGCGGTACCGAGAAGCGGTGAAGGATCTGGTGGTCGGTGTCGAGATCCGTGTGATGGAGCCGGCTTGAAACGAGTCTTCCGGCGACACGTAGGTCGCCGGCTATTTTACGCCTTCTTAATGTCTCTAATATCTGACCTCGAATCTCTACCCGATGCTCGATCCTGTTCGCCAAGAGATTGCTGCTACGTCGCGGACCGTGGTGGTCAAGGTGGGCACCCGCGTGCTCACGCACGAGGACGGCACGCTCAACCAGGAGCAGGTCACCGCGCTGGCCGATCAGTTGGTGCAGTTGACCAGCGATAAGCGGTATGTGGTGCTGGTTAGCAGCGGCGCAGTGGGGTCCGGCATCGGGCGGCTGAAATTGAGCCAGCGACCGATCGACCTGGCCCATCTGCAGGCGGTGGCAGCCGTGGGGCAAAGCCGGCTCATCGAGGCGTACAATCGGGCGTTCGAGGTTCACGGCCGTCATGCGGCACAAATCCTGCTCACGGCCGACGATCTCAACGACCGATCGCGATATCTCAACGTCCGCAATACGCTGCTGGCCCTGTTTCAATATGGGGCCATTCCGATCGTCAACGAGAACGATTCGGTGCGCGTCGATGAATTGCAGCGGAACGTCGGCGACAACGACCGGTTGGCCGCAATGGTGACCAACCTGCTCCGTGCCCCGCTGCTGGTGTTGTTGTCCGACGTCGACGGGCTCTACGACCGCCATCCATCGGATCCGGCCGCGCAGGTCATCCCCGTCGTCTCCCATTTCGACGAAGCGTTGCGGGAGTTCAATCGGCAAGTGTCTGGACCGGCCGGGCCAAATCATTTGAGCCGGGGCGGCATGGCGAGCAAGCTGGAAGCGGCACGGCTGGCCACGGCGGCTGGTGAGAGCGTCGTGATCGCCAACGGCCGACGGCCAAATGTGCTGGTGGACATTCTGGCAGGCCATGCGGTTGGCACACTACTCCTCGCCCAAGGGCCAACGGTGGCCTCCCGAAAGCGGTGGATCGGCCTTACGGCTCAGCCGTGCGGACGGCTGATGCTGGATGAAGGTGCTCAAAAGGCCGTGCAGCACCAGGGCCGAAGCCTATTGGCGGTCGGAGTGAAACGCGTGGAGGGCATCTTTCAGAAAGGTGACGTCGTGGCCCTGTGTTGCCAACAAGACGGCCTGGAGTTTGCCCGAGGGCTGTCCAACTATGGCTCGGAAGAGCTTCGCCGCATCTCGGGACAGCCGACGGAACGGATTGTGCAGATTCTCGGCCACTGCCCGTATGACGAAGTTGTCCATCGGGATAATCTTGCGAATTTAGGTTAAAGTCGATAAAATGCGGTATCTTAGAAAGATGGGAATCTTTCCGAGGTGCCGCCGTACCAGCCTTTGCTGATACGTGCAAAGGGAGCTGCACGAGTTTTTAGGGCGGAATCGGAGCGTGGTACAGGCAGTTTGCCGTAACTAGCTCGAGAGTCCGATGTCCGCCACACTTGGTCCGCACCTTTTCCTGCCAGCCACCGGCTTCGCGCGCCCATCCAGCGCCGAACCAGTCGCCCGCATCGACCTGGGTGAGTTCTCGCAGGATTTGTTCCACGGAATTCGTTGGCTACATGACCAATTTGGGCCGATCGCGGCGATTGAGGATGCCGGCCAACGGGTCGTGTTCTTGTTTAGCCCGCAATACAACCAACAGGTATTGTCGGACGTGGAGACGTTCCACGCGCGGTTTTTCGCGGTCCGAGGACCGAAGCGTTCGGCCCAGCGTCGACTGACGGGCGGGCTCCTGGCGATGAACGGCGAGCAGCATCGGCGTAACCGCCGCTTGGTAAAGGAGCCATTCGGTTTGCGGGCGATCGGCACGTACGGCGACTTGATCGTGCGATTGGCCGACGAGATGCTTGCCACGTGGCGGCCAGGCGAGGCACTCGACATCGCCGAGGAGATGCGGCAATACATGTTGCGTGTGACCAGCACGTTGCTGTTCGGGCTCGATGATCCGGACCTCGCGTATCGGCTGGGCGACATGATCGCGCGGTGGGTGCAGCTCAACCATGAGGTGGGCGTCGGGGCGCTCGTTCCGAATGAACGCTTCCATCACCACTACGAGGAACTGCTTAGCTACGCGGAAGAGCTCGAAACCGAAGTGCTGGGGATGATTCGCCGCCGGCGCGAAAGCCCGCAGATGGGGCTCGACGTGCTCTCGATTCTCGTGCGAATGCACGACGAGGAAGGCGGCCTATCGGACGAGGAACTGGTCGGCCAGGCGGCGGTGCTATTTGGGGCAGCTCATATGACGACGGCCCATTCGCTGTCCTGGACGCTGCTCCTGTTGGCGCAGCATCCGTCGGTGATGCGACAACTGTGGGTCGAGTTGAGCAATTCTGACTGCGGATTCGGGATTGTGGATTTCGGATTGGTGAGCTGCAATCCGAAATCCGAAATCCGAAATCCCTCGGCTCGCTGCCGAAGGGCGAGGAGCTGACGCTGCTGGATCGCGTGATCAAGGAGAGCATGCGGCTGTTGCCGGCGTCGGCGTATTCGCAACGGATCAATACGGTGCCCGTGCAGCTTGGGCCGCTGCATTTGGCTCGCGGGACCGGCATTGTGTTCACGCCGCTGGTGACGCACCACCTGGCCGATTTGTATCCGCAGCCGGAGAGATTTCTGCCCGACCGTTGGGTTACCTTGCGGCCGAGTCCTTATGCCTATCATCCGTTCGGGGCCGGCCCGCGGCTGTGCATCGGCGCGCCGCTGGCGACGGCGATCATCCGGATCACGCTTGGCCGCATTCTGTCGCGGTATCGGTTAGCGGTCGTTTCCGGTTCAGAGATCGGCGTGCACGTCGAATCGACGATGCTCGTGCCCACGAACGGGGTGCCGATGCAGATTGAGCCGGCCGACGGCGCATTCGCCGGCAGTCCGATCGGCGGCAACATCCACGAATTGGTGGAATTCGTCGAAACGCCTCCCTTGGCGGCGGATGACCCGGATGCCTCGCGCGAAGGCGGGAAGCCATTTCCTCGGCGTGTTCCCCGTTAACGGGCCGTTGCGAATCCGTTGTCGCGGACTTTAGCGTAACAAAGCATATCGCGCGGTGCTGGACTCACGTTGGGCATTATCAAATAGCGCTTTAGCGTGCCTTCCAGAGTTAGGCCAGACTTTTCGAGCACGCGCGCCGAGGCCCGATTTTCGGTGTCGCAAAAAGCCTGCACGCGCCAAATCGTCGGCTCATTCATGGCGGCGGCGACGAATGCGCGGGCTGCTTCCGTGGCGTAGCCGCGGCTCCAGGCATCGCGGGCCAGGCAGTAGCCGAATTGGACGCGGTGTTCCTGGATGACGCCACCGACGGAACCCAGCAGCTCGCCGGATTGGCGGTCGAAGATCAGTCGCATCTCGCGAGTCCCGTCCGCCATACCGGCAAAAGCGGTCTGCAAATAGTTGACCGTCTCATCGACATTGCGATGCGGAGTCCAACTCAGGTAGCGGCAGACCTCGGGGTCGCCACTGTAGCGTTCGAACATGCGCCGGGCGTCGGCTGCGCCGGGCGGGCGCAGCAGCAGGCGCTGCGTGTGCATTTCGTGCGGAATTGTCATCGGTCGAAACGCGGTTCAGGAGCAGGAGGCGCGATCACCTCGTGACGTGCCGTTTATGACGATTGCGCCGGTGGAGGGGTTCGCGCACGACGACAATATCTCGAATCGGGCGGTGGTAACGGCAAGGATTTGCGACTCCGACCCGGCCCAATTACGCTGGAAATTCAGAGCACCGTCACTACACGGCTGCTTGCTCCTCGCCCCTCTTTTCTTTTCGAGACTGCCATGAGATTGTCTCCCGCCCTATTGTGCCTGGCAATTGCCGCCGTTGGCTCGACGGCCGAAATCGCTCGCGCTCAGGATGAGTCGTACCAGATGGCTCGGATGAACGCCCGTCGCGAGCTGGAACTGGCCAAGATCGAATTTCGCGATTACTGGCAGGTCGAGTATCCGCGGATTCGCCGGGACCTGGATGCGCGGATCGATCTGACGGAAGCCGAGATTCGCAACTACAAAGAACGGTTGCGGCTGTATCTGCCGTTCGACCGGTTCTCGACCGGTGGCGCGCTGGTCGTGCCGTTGCAGGACCTGCGGATGTGCTTGCTCGACGCGGAGCTGCGGCTTCGGGACTTGTGGGCCGAGCGCGGCAACCTGATTCGCTTCCGCACTCCGGAATGGCGAGTGTTGGAGCTGCGTCTACACGACGCTCGCGTCCGCGTGGCCGCTTTGGAGGCGCAAGCCGAAAACTTCGGCGATGGGGCCTGATGACGGGCCAAATTGCCGTCGCAAATTTCGGCCGGTTGAGTGGGTCCGGCTTAAGCCGTAGAATACTGGCGGACAGCCGGGACGGCGCCTTATCAATTTCCGCCATCTTGAGCCGGCCGGCTGTTCTTGAGGAGGCTGGCCCGTCGCAATCGCGTTCGCGCGGTGCGGCGACGTACGATGAGCGAAATTCACCATGAGTGCGGCATCGCCGCCGTGTATCATTTGCCGGGCGGATCCGTCAGTCCGCTCTGTCCAACTCAGGGACCCGACCAGGCATCGCGGCTGATCCCGCGGATGCTGCTCGACATTCAGAACCGCGGCCAGCTCTCGGCCGGGATGACGAGCTACAATCCCGATCGGCCGCATCTGCTGGAAACATATCGCGACTTGGGCACCGTGAGCGAAGTGTTTCGGCTGAGCCATCAGGGCAAGGCGGACAGCATCCTGAACCGTTACGCGGGCCGAGCGGCGATCGGGCACGTACGCTACGCCACCTGCGGCAAGGACGAGCTCAGCTACGCTCAGCCGTTCGAGCGCTCGCACCTGGAAAAGCGCAAATGGTTCAGCTTCGGCTTCAACGGCCAATTAGCGAACTATGCAGAGCTGCGGGAGAAGATCCTGGCCGACGACAACCACCATTTGGCGCGGACGACCGATACCGAAATCATCATGCACGAGATCAGCCGCGAGCTATCGGGCGATCGGCGGCCGACGCTCGTGGAAGTGATGCGCAGCGTGGCTCAACGGTTTGACGGCGCGTACTCGATCGTGTTCCTGAACGCGCTGGGGGAAATGTTCATCGCCCGCGACCCGCTGGGGATCAAGCCGATGTGCTACGCGCGCGAGGGTCCGCTGCTGGCAGCGGCGAGCGAGAGCGTGGCCCTCTTGAACCTGGGTTTTGCGCACGACAGCATCCGTTCGCTTGAGCCGGGCGAGATGGTCGTGGTCAGTGGCGGGAAGGTGAGCGTGGAACGGTTCGCGGACAGCCCGCGGAGGGCACATTGCTACTTCGAGTGGATTTACTTCGCCAATGTGGCCAGCTCATTGGATGAACGGAGCGTGTACCTGTCCCGGCAGGCACTGGGCGAGGAATTGGCCCGGTTGGAAGACGTGCCGATCGACGA
>JBIOWO010000294.1:0-21638 GCA_044868555.1 Lacipirellulaceae bacterium
CTCGTACTGCTGGATGCGGGCCAGCGTGTCGGGCGAGCCGAATTCGTCGGCCTGGATCTGGTTCAGCGCGGCCAGCGTGTCGAGGCTGCGGCGGCGGACCTCGCGGCTCATGCCGGCCGGGTTATCGACAAACAGAATCGGGTCGCCGGCCGAGCGACACTGCACGCCCTGGTACACGCCTGGCAGGTAGCCGCTGCCCCACACGCTCTTGCCCGCGTCGGGCGAATTGCCGCCGGAGACGAGCACCATGAACCCGGGCAAGTCCTGGTTCAATGTCCCCAGCCCATACGTGGCCCACGCGCCGAGCGACGCATGGCCCAGCAATTGGCTGCCCGTGTGCATCAAGAGTTGGGCCGGTGCGTGGTTGAATTGATCGGTCGTCATCGAGCGGACCATCGTCAGGTCGTCGGCGATTTGCGACAGATGCGGCAGCAGGCTGGAGAACCACGCCCCGTTCTGACCGTATTGGGCGAAGCTGTACATCGTGCCCAGCAGCTTCGGCGTGCCCTTGATGAACGCGAATCGCTGGCCCTTGAAGAACTGCTCCGGGCACGTCTGGCCGTTGCGTTTCACGAGCTCCGGCTTGAAGTCGAACATCTCCAGATGCGAAGGCCCGCCCGCCATGTGCAGAAAAATGACCTGCTTCGCCTTGGCCGGGAATTTGGGAGGACGCGTGGCGAGCGGGTTGGCCGGCGTTGCGGGCGCCGCCCTGCTCTCCTCGCCGAGCAACGTCGCCAGCGCGATGCCGCCGATGCCGACGTGGCACTGGTGCAGGAAATGGCGCCGCGTGACGCCTTCCAGGTATTCGTGGCGTAGGTTCATGGGGAGGAATAGGTGTCGGGTGTCGGGTGTCGGGTGTCGGGTGTCGGGGAAAAACATATCGGTCATCTGACACCTGGCACCTTATTTGTTCAGCGTTTCGTCCAGGTTCAGCAGGACATTGCCGACGACGGTCCAGGCCGCGAGCTCAGCCATATTCTCCGTGTCCTGCATTGGGCCGAGCTGGCTGGTCGCCATCGCGGCGGCGGCGTCCGGGTCGTGCTGATAATGTTCAAGCTCCGTGGCATACAGTGCGACGAGCCGCTCGACTTCCTCCGGCTTCGGCGGACGGGCCAGCACGCGGCGAAACGAGCAAGTTGCCCGCACGGCGGGATCGGCGTCCGCACTCTCCACGATCCGCCGGGCGAGCGCCTGGGCCGCCTCGATGTAGACGGGATCATTCAGCAGCGCGAATGCCGCGATCGGCGTGTTGGTTGTCACCCGCCGGATCGTGCACGTCTCGCGGCTGGTCGCATCGAGCGCCATCGCCGACGGGTACGGACTGGTCCGCCGCCAAAACGTGTACAGCCCGCGGCGGTAGCGATCGTCGCCCTGGCTGGTGACCCAGCGATCGTCGTTGTAGACCATTTGCCACACGCCATCGGGTTGCGGCGGCATCACGCTCGGCCCGCCGACCTTCCGGCACAGCAGTCCCGACACGGCAAGCGCCTGATCGCGAATCTGCTCGGCCGACAACCGAGCGCGCGGGCCCCGCGACATCAGCCGATTGTCCGGGTCGCGATCCAGTTTCTCCGGCGTCACTCGCGACGACTGTCGGTACGCGGCCGACGTCACAATCGTCTTCGACAACCGCTTCAGCGACCAGCCGCCGTCCCGAAAACCAACCGCCAGCCAATCGAGCAATTCCGGATGCGTCGGCAACATGCCCTGCGATCCGAAGTCCTCGCAGGTCAGCACGATGCCCGTGCCGAATAGCTGTTCCCACTGTCGATTGGCGACGATCCGTGCGGTGAGCGGATTGCTGGGATCGACGAGCCAGCGGGCCAGGCCCAGGCGATTCCGCGGCACATCGGCGGGAAGCACGGGAAAGGCTTCCGGCGTGTCGGCGGTCACCACGTCGCCCGGATTCAAAAAGCTGCCGCGGACGAACATGTGCGTCGTTCGCTGCTGGTCCGGTGGAAGCTCTTTCATAATCGGCGTCTTGTCGATCTGCCGCTCTGAATCGGTCGCTGGCAGGTCTCGAGCGGACGTAACCGATCGCAGCAACGGCTGCTGATCGTCGCGGTCTGCATCGGCCGACTGGTTGAAGAATGCGAACAGCTCATAGTACTCCCGCTGGCTGAACGGATCGTACTTGTGCGAGTGACATTGGCAGCAGCCCATGGTCGTGCCCATCCACACCTGCATCGTGGTGTTCACGCGATCGATGACCGCCGCCACGCGGAACTCCTCATCATCCGTGCCCCCCTCGTCGTTCTGCATGGTGTTGCGATGAAACGCCGTGGCGACAATCTGGTCCACGGTGGCGTTGGGCAGCAGGTCGCCTGCGAGCTGCTCGATCGTGAACTCATCGAACGGCATGTCGGCGTTGAGCGCGTTGATTACCCAATCGCGGTAGGGCCACATGTTGCGACGCTTGTCGGCTTCGTAGCCGTTCGTGTCTGCGCAGCGAGCCAGATCGAGCCATTTGCGGGCCCAATGCTCGCCGTACGCCGGCGAGGCGAGCAGCCGATCGGTCAGTCGCTCGTAGGCGTCGGGCTGTGTGTCGTGAACAAACTCGTCCACTTCCTCCAATGTCGGCGGCAGGCCCGTCAGATCGAGCGACAGGCGGCGGATCAACTGGTAGCGATCGGCCTCGGGCTCCGGCTCGAGCCCGGCCTGCTCCAGCCGCGCGAGCACAAAACGGTCCAAGTCATTGCGGCACCAGTCGGGCCGCGCGACATCGGGCAGCTTCGATCGCTGCGGCGGCGTGTACGACCAATGCGGCGAGTACTCGGCGCCGGCCGCAATCCACTGCTTGATCTTTTCGATCTCGGCAGCGTTTAGCGTACGACCCGTCTCCTCGGGCGGCATCCGCTCTTCGGAATCCTGGCTGACAATGCGGCGGACCAGCTCGCTCTCGTCCGGCGCGCCGGGCGCGATGGCGCCCAATTCGACGGCGACTTCGCGCACGTCCAAACGCAGATCGGCCTGCCGCTGGGCCTCGTCCGGTCCATGGCACGAGAAGCAATTCTTCGCCAGAATCGGGCGGATATCGAAGCGGAAGTCGGGCGCGGCAACTTCGGCTCGAGAAGCACTCGCACAAGCGACCAGTCCGATCAGAGCCAGTTCGGCCGCTCGCCAACGGTGGTGACAATCGATGATCCCCATTCCAGACGCTCCCCACGCTCATTGTATTCATAATGTTATTGGCCGTGGAGCGAAAGTCGTGGTTGGCACGCGGATGCCGTGTTACGCGGGGTAAAAGGCGGTTTTTTGCGATCCAGTGACCTTCGCCAGGAACGATTACCGACTCTTATCGCGAACCACGCCGCAAAATCTTGCGACCGAACCGGCTAGCGATATACAATCAGTCCACCTCGCTCCTGAGGAAGTGAGACCGGAGCAAGTAAATTGGATGCCTTTCGCCCATGGATGTTGTTGGCGGTCGGCGGAGAATCGACGCCAAGCATGTCGATCTTCGACGCGGCCTCTCCGAGCGCCCATTCGATCGTTAATCTGGCGATACTCGCGCTGGCCGTCGCCGCAATCATCTTTGTCATTGTGGAGGGAGTGCTGATTTATTCCGTCTGGCGATTTCGCCAGGCGACGGACGAGCCAACCGGCGAGCCGCCACAAGTCTACGGCAGCATGCCGATTGAGGTAGCCTGGACGGCCGCCCCCACGCTGGTCGTGTTCTTCCTCGTGCTGGTGACCACGCGCACGCTGTGGGACGTCGAGCCCACGTTGCCGAAGCCGCAACCGGGCGACAACGCCCTGTTCGTCACGGTGATCGGCCATCAATGGTGGTGGGAGTACGTTTACGAATCGTACGACGGCCGGCCGCTCGGCTTCGTCACGGCCAACGAATTGCACATGCCGGTGAGCGACGACACCACGCGACCCGTGTATTTGACGCTGAAATCGGCCGACGTGTGTCATAGCTATTGGGTGCCGCGGCTGGCTGGAAAGGTCGATCTCATTCCCGGCCGCGTCAACTTGCTGCAGTTTGAGACCCGCGAGTCCGGCCTGCAGCTCGGCCAGTGCGCGGAATTCTGCGGTGCGCAACATGCCAACATGCTGATCCGCGTGATCGTCGAATCGCCGACGGAGTTCGATGCCTGGCTGGCGAGCGAGGCGCTGCCGGCGGCAGAGGACCCAGCGGCCCGCGAGGGCAAGGCGATGTTCCTCGCCCAATCGTGCGTCAATTGCCACACCGTGCGCGGCACGCCGGCACGCGGCACGTACGCGCCCGACTTAACCCATCTCATGAGTCGCAAAACGCTGGCCTCGGGCATTGTCGAAAACACACCTGAGAAGCTGGCCGAGTGGGTCCGCGATCCGCAAGCCATCAAGCCGGGCTGCCTGATGCCAGCCTTCGGGCTCGATGAGAGCGACCAGGAATTGCTCGTCCGGTACTTGTTGACGCTTCGGTAAACAGCCTGACTAGGGAACCCGCGACAAAAATGTCCGTCGTTGAACCCACTCGTGGCTTCGAGCTTGCCGGCGCCCAGTCGGCCGATATGGGCTGGGCAAACCGGCTCCACGAGTGGACGACGACCGTCGATCACAAAAAGCTCGGCATCATGTACGTGCTGATGAGCATTGTGTTCCTGGTAGTCGGCGGCGTCGAGGCGCTCGTCATGCGGTGGCAGCTTTTCTACCCGCGAAATTCGGTGGTCGGCCACGACTTGTTCAACCAGCTCTTCACAATGCACGGCACCACGATGGTGTTTTTCGTCGGCATGCCGATTTTGATCGGCGCCGGCAACTATCTGGTGCCGCTGATGATCGGCGCCCGCGACATGGCCTTTCCGCGGCTCAACGCGTTCGGATTCTGGATCACGCTGATCGGCGGCCTGATGGTGTACGCCAGCTTCATCACGGGCGGCGCGCCGGCGCTGGGCTGGTTCGCCTACGCGCCGCTCACTGCCCATACGTTTTCGCCCAGTGCCGCCACCGATTTCTGGGCCATGGGACTGATTGTGAGCGGCGTCGGCACGATCAGCGCCGCCGTCAACTTCATCGCCACAATCCTCGGCATGCGCGCGCCGGGCATGACCCTGCGCAAGCTGCCGTTCTTTGTGTGGACGATGCTTTGGACCGCGTTCCAGATGCTGCTGGCAATTCCGCCGCTGACGGCGGCGCTGGTGATGATCCTGTTCGATCGGCAGCTCGGTGCTCATTTCTTCGACGTACCCAACGGCGGGTCGGCCTACCTTTGGCAGCACCTGTTCTGGTTCTTCGGTCATCCGGAAGTGTACATTCTCATTCTGCCGGTGTTCGGCATGGTCTCTGAAATCATTCCCGTGTTCTCGCGGAAGGTGCTGTTTGGTTACGAATTCATGGCCGCAGCGACGATGGCGATTGCCTTCATCAGCCTGGGCGTATGGGCCCATCACATGTTTTGCGTCGGCATGGGGCGGACGCTCGACCTGTTCTTCGCGACCGCCACGTTTCTGGTGTCGATTCCCACCGGCATCAAATTCTTCAATTGGCTGGCCACGATGTACGGCGGGCGGATCCGCTTGGCGTCGCCCATGTTGTTCTGCGTCGGCTTCCTGTCGATGTTCCTGATCGGCGGCCTGACCGGCATCATGCTGGGCGCCGCCCCGTTCGACTTCCAACTTTCGGATAGCTACTTTGTCGTCGGCCATTTCCACTGGGTGCTCATCGGCGGCACGCTGTTCGGAACGTTCGCCGGCATCTACTACTGGTACCCCAAGGTCACCGGCCGGATGCTTTCCGAGCGGCTCGCCCGCTGGCACTTCTGGCTGCTGTACATCGGCTTCATTCTCACGTTCGGCCCGATGCATATCTCCGGCATGATGGGAATGCCGCGCCGCATCTATACCTACGATGCCGGGCACGGCTGGGAAATTTGGAATCAACTCAGCACGCTTGGCGCACTCATTCAAGTGCCCAGTTATGCGATCCTGGTTTACAATCTCGTCGTCTCGCTGCGCAGCGGAAAACCGGCCGGCGACGACCCGTGGGATGCGTGGACGCTGGAGTGGACGACCACTTCGCCGCCTCCGTCGTACAACTTCGAACAGGTGCCAACTGTCCATAGCCGCCGCCCGCTGTGGGATTTGAAGCACCCGGAAGACCCCGACTGGCAGTATGAGTGACGCGATTATGTAGCCGACCCATTTTGGGTCGAATGCTGGATGATGTGATAACCTTTCGATGAATTGTTTCGCTTGGACCCGGCCAGGTCCCGGCCAAATCCCGTCCAGGTCCCGGCCAAATCCCGGCCAAGATGGCCGGGCTATGTGTACGGCGAGTTTAAGCCATGAGCCAATCCGTAACTGATTTCCCTGTGCCGCCGCCCATTTCGCCGGAGCGAACACTCAATCCGGCCCAGTGGGGCATGGCCAGCTTCCTGCTGTCGGAAGTGGCCTTTTTTGGCACGCTGATCGTCACCTACGTGGCATTTATGGGCAAAGACGTTGTCGGCCCCACACCCGCCGAGGCGCTGTCGTTGCCGTTGGTGTTGGTTTCCACCATCTGCCTGCTCGCGAGCAGTGTGGTGATCCACTTTGCGGAACAATCGCTTCATCGCGGACAACAACGCACTTATTGCGCGCTGCTGGCGGGTACGATCGCGCTGGGAATAGCTTTCCTCCTCGGCACGGCGGTGGAGTGGCACGAGCTGATCTATGAGCATCAACTCACAATCAGCCGCAACCTGTTCGGCACCACGTACTACACGCTCGTCGGCTTCCATGGTCTGCACGTGACGGTGGGCGTCGTCGCCATGCTGATCGTGCTGGCGTTGTCGATCGGTCGCGAGGTGACGAAGCAGCATCGTACGGGCGCGGAATTGGTGGCCTGGTATTGGCACTTTGTGGACGCCGTGTGGATCGTGGTGTTCCTGGTGGTCTACGTGATCAGTCGGAGCGGTAGCGCGTGATGGACGAAACGCATTCCACGAACGATCCGACGTCGGTCGACATGCCCAAGCCGACCGTTGCTCCGCTGGTGTTGGCGGCCGGTATCGGGCTGTCGGCGATGGGCGTGGCCACGAGCCTGGCGTTCATGTTCGTGGGCGGCATTGTGTTTGTGGCCGGGCTCCGCATGTGGATTGCACAGCTCTTGCCTGGCCGCGGTCATTGCCGCGAGCCGCGCGTCGAACCATCGCTCCGCCCAAAGCCGGTGACGCCCGCTGCCGGCGACGTTGAGCGTCTGCGGAGCGGCATGCCCGGCTACCGGTTGCGACTGCCGGTGAAAATGCACCCCGTGTCCGCAGGCATCAAAGGGGGCCTCGTCGGCGGGTTCGTCATGCCGGTCCCGGCACTTGTCTACGGCCTCTTGAGCGGCCACGGCATCTGGTGGCCGGTGAACCTGCTCGCCGGCATGGTGCTCCCCGGCGTCGGCGACATGAGCAATGCCGAGCTGGAGCAATTTCATCCGCTCTTGCTCGTCTTGGGAAGCTTGATCCACGTGGTCACCTCGCTGGTCCTCGGCTTGATCTATGGCGTATTGATGCCGACACTGCCCAGGATTCGCAAACCGATTGCCTGGGGAGCGCTGCTGATGCCGCTGCTGTGGACGGCCGTGAGCTACATCGCGCTCGGCCAGATGAACCCGGACCTCCGCGCGGGCATCGAATGGCCTTGGTTCGTGTTGTCGCAGCTTCTGTTTGGGCTCGTGGCGGCCGTCGTCTTTACGACGCTGGAATTGCACGGCACGATCCTGGCCGGTCTCGTGGGTGGAGCGGCGGGCGGGCTGCTAATGCCAGTCCCCGCCTTGTTGTGGAGCCTGGCGACCGGACATGGCGTGTGGTATCCGGCCAACCTGCTGGCCGCCTTGGCGACGCACTATCAAGTTCCGCCGTCGACGGCCGAGTTGGAACAGTTTCATGCCGATTGGTTGGTTGCGGCACTGGTGATTCACGCGGTCTTGTCGCTCAGTTTCGGGTTGGCGTTCGCGCTGGTTCTGCCGCGCGTGCCAACGATTCCCGGCCCGCTGGCCTGGGGCGGGATGTTGATGCCGCTGCTCTGGACCGCTTTGAGTTACGGCATGATGGGCGTGGTGAATCCGGTGCTGCAGGAGCGTGTCGACTGGCCGTGGTTTGTGGCCTCGCAGTTCGTGTTCGGCATTGTGGCGGCGATCGTGGTGGTGCTGTCCGAAGAGATTTACGTTCCGCCGGCGGGAAAGGGGCGGGAACGACATGCTTAGTTGGCGTTCGCCAGTCGCCGCAGGCGCGCACCTTGAGCGTGGCCAGTCGAGTGCCGCAGCGGGCTGCGCCGGCTGGCAGGTGGAGGGGGAGTCAGTTGTCAAAGAACAAGTGGACGCGCCGTGCGTCGTGGATGGTTGCGAATGGATCGGCGTGAGTTCAAAAAAGGTCTGGAATTTCCGAAGGGGTCACACGACTCGTGTCAAAAGTGCCTTGTTTTTGCGAAGGGGTCACGAGGCGTCGACGTAAGTCGTTAAAGTTTCGAAGGGGTCACGTGTCATGTGGTGGTCGCGGTTGGCAAGTGGGGAAAATAGGCAGGATAGGTCCAGGCGATGTGTTGCGACAGTTCTTATTGTTGCATGCGCGGAGCGAGTGCGGGCCATGCTTCGGGAGAAGCGGCTTCAGCGCTAATTCGTTCCGCGGTGAATGGGTGCGAGGATCATGTTAGTGGATAGTCGGACAAATTTCAGCAACTATTTTTGGCCACCGAGAAGGGCTTCAGAAACCTTCATCAGGACGGGTTTTCGCGCTGCGCGCAAACGACGGCGGAAGTCGTATCCGACACCGATATTTTGCTTGGCAGCGATATTGCCGCTGTTGACTGGGTGCGACCTGCCAGGCAAGCCGAATCGGGATAAGCGGCCGGTGATGCCGGATCAGGTCTTGAACTTCGACCAGCTCTTTGCGACCAACTGTGCGGGCTGCCACGGCGCCGGCGGCGAGCTGGGTCCGGCGCCGCCGCTCAACGACCCGCTGTTCGCGACGATTATTTCCGATGCGGAATTGGCGCAGGTGATCAATGATGGACGCCCGGGCACACCGATGCCCGCCTTCGCGGACCATAGCGGCGGACCGTTGACGAGCGCCCAAGTGAAGGTGCTCGTCGATGGAATCAAAGCGCATGCGGAGCCGACGAAAGCTACCGAGGCCGCGCCGCCAGCCTATGCACTTACCAAAGGCGTGGGCGTGCAATCGACTCCGGGCAGCCGCGAACGCGGGGCCGCGGTTTATGCCCGGGCGTGCGCCGGCTGCCACGGACCAAACGGCGCCGGCGGCGAGCGCAACGGCGCGATGGGCGGCGCCATCAACGTGCCGGCGTTCCTTGCGCTGGTGAGCGACCAGGCCATTCGCCGGATCATCATCACCGGTCGCCCCGATCTCGGCATGCCGACGTACGCCGAGCAGATGGGACGACCGACCAACTTCCAACCACTCACCTCCGCCGAAATCGACGACCTGGTCGCGCTACTGGCCGACTGGCGGGCGACGGGTGGTGTTGTGCGAACCGAGCAACCGTAAACCAATTCGTCGCCTTGCGAGAAATCTAACCATGGACACGACTTCGCCATGTGCAGCGGCCAGCACCGAGCCTCCGGCCGGCCGTCGCACATTTTTGCGTTGGCTGACGGCCATTTGCGGTGCGATCGCGGCCACCGTCCTGAGCATCCCGCTGGTTGGCTATTTTTTTGGCGTGCGCAAGCGGCCCGTCGATTGGGTGGACCTGGGTCCGCTCGCCGATTTTCCCCTCAACGTGACGCGGCGGATCATTTTCGACAATCCATTACGCCAACCGTGGGACGGAATGACCGCACTGACGGGCGTGTACGCGCGGTACGAGGGAAAGAACGACGAACAGGCCGATCAATTCCTGGTGCTGTCCGTCAACTGTGCCCACCTCGGCTGCCCGGTCACGTGGTTTCCGCAGTCCGGGTTGTTCATGTGCCCGTGCCACGGCGGCGTCTACTACGCCGACGGCGAACGCGCTTCCGGTCCTCCGCCGCGCGGCATGTATCACTGTGCGTGGCGCGTGCAAGACGGGCGGCTACAGATTCAAGCGCCCCACTATCCGACGCTCCAAGACCCACTCGTGAAAACTGAAGTAGCTGGACTCGCAAGAGTTCAGCAGTTGTTCAGCAGTTGTTAAATGAAGCCTGAATTCTTGCGAATTCAGCTACTCGAGCATGCCCGACTGGCTTAAAACGCTTAGCAACTGGTTCGATGCCCGCCTCGGCTTCCGCGATACGCTGCTGCCGATGATGCGGCATCCGGTTCCGCGCGCGATCGACGGCCCGCTGGGTTGGTGGTATGTGTTCGGCAGTGCGTCGCTAACGCTGTTTCTGATCCAAATTCTGACCGGCATCGGGCTCGCGCTGGTCTACGTGCCCGCGGCCGACAAAGCGTATGAGAGCCTGCTGTTCCTGGACTACCAGCAGCCGCTCGGTTGGTTCCTGCGGGCGCTGCACTACTACGCCGGCTCCGGCATGGTGGTGATGCTGCTGGTGCACATGACGCAGGTCTTTTTGCACGGGGCGTACAAGTATCCGCGCGAGTTGACGTGGGTCGTCGGCGTGTTCCTGCTGGTGTGCACGATGGGCATGTTCTTCAGCGGGCAGATTCTGCGCTGGGACCCCGACGCGTACTGGGGGCTGGCGGTCGCCGGGTCGATGGCCGGCCGCGTGCCGGTGATCGGGCCGTGGGTGGTCGAAATGCTGCTCGGCGGGCCGATCATTGGCGGCGACTCACTGAGCCGCTTCTTTGCGCTGCACGTGTTTGTGATTCCCGGGGCCCTGATGTTTTTCCTGGCGATCCATCTGTGGTTGGTGCTGAAGTGCGGCGTGAGTGCGCCACCGGTGGCGGGCCAGGTGGTCGACCCCCGCACCTACGACGCGGAGTACCAGCAGGAGCTCAAGTCGGGCGTGCCATTCCTGGGCGATGCGCTGCTCAAGGACATCCTGTTCTCGGCCCTGGCCGTGACGGCGGTCGTGGTGATCGCCGCGGTGGCCGGTCCGATGGGCCCGACCGGCCCACCCGATCCGGCACTGCCCGACGCGAATCCCCGCCCGGAGTGGCCGTTCCTGTGGCTGTTCGCGCTGTTGTCGCTCAGCCCGCCGGCCGCCGAGACGTTCATCATGCTCGTGCTGCCCATTGTCCTCATCGTGGCGCTACTCTTGGTTCCGTTCGTGAACAACAAGGGCGAACGAGCGCCCAGCCGCCGGCCCATGGCGGTGCTGACGGTGATCGTGATCTACACCACGCTCGGGATCCTGACGTACGAGGGGGTCCGCGCGCCGTGGTCGCCCGACATGACCGCTTGGACGGCCGATCCGATTCCCGAGGACATCGTCGAGCGGTGTGAGCCGATCGAGCTGCAAGGGGCGCTCGTGTTTCAGTACAAGAATTGCCGCAACTGCCACGCGCTCGAAGGCGTCGGCGGCGAGCGGGGACCCGACCTGACGCACATCGGCACGCGAATGACCCGCAACCAATTGATCGACCAGGTGAGTAACGGCACGCCCGGCGGCGGCAACATGCCGGCCTACGGTAAGCAAATGAGCCCGGCCGAAATGGACGTGCTGATCGCGTTCCTGGTCAGCCTGAGACCGGAAGGCCAGCCGCCCGCCGGGGCCGCCGACCAATCCTTCGCGACGTCCGAACAGCGTCCGTAAGTGATGTCGCCATGAGTCCCACGTTCGATGCTTTCCTGCGCTCGTGGCCGGATGCGCCTTGGCTGACGGCCGGGCTGTTGATCTCGGCCGCGATTTACTTGCGCGGCTGGCGAATTTTGCACCGCCGTGACCCGCAGCGGTGGCATGTCGGCCGGCCGGCCGCTTTTGTGGGCGGGCTCGCGGCGTTCTATGCAGCGCTGGCCTCGCCGATCGAACTCTTCGGATCGCTGCTGTTGCAGGTTCACATGTTGCAGCATCTCCTGTTGATGATGGTTGGGCCGCCGCTCATCTGGCTCGGTTGGCCGCTGTTTCCGATGGTTCGGGGACTGCCCGCTCCCGTGCGAACCTATTGGATCGCCCCCCTGCTCCGCTGGCGCCCGTTGCGCAACGCCTTTGGCTGGCTGACGCATCCATTCGTGGCCTGGCCGATCTATGTCGGCACGACCTGGCTTTGGCATACGCCGCGCGGCTACGAGCTGGGATTGAGCCGCACCGAGTGGCACGTCGCCGAGCATGTGTGCTTTGTGGCCGCCGCCTTGTTGTTCTGGTACCCGGTCGTGCGGCCGTACCCGAGTCGTCCGCGTTGGTCGCAGTGGCTGCTGCTGCCGTATTTACTGTTGGCCGATGTGCAGAACACGGTGCTCGCCGCGTGGCTCACGTTTTCGGGCCACGTGCTGTACCCGCATTATGCGCGGGTGCCGCGGGTGGCGGGAATCTCCGCGCTCGACGACCAGGCGGCGGCGGGCGTGCTGATGTGGGTGCCGGGATCGATCGCGTTCCTGCTGCCGCTGTTCTGGATTGGACTTTCACTGTTGTTTGACGCGCAGCGTGGGCGGGAGCGGCGGCGTGTGGATGTCGGGCGACGGCGGTTGGTCGCCGCATCGTCGCTGCTGCAGGTCGTCGACTCGCGACCGCCGGCATCCGCGGCGTCGGCATTCGACGTGCTGCATTTTCCAATCATCGGCCGCTTCCTGCGTTGGCGGCACTCGCGCGCCGTCATGCAACTGTTGTTGGCCGCGCTGGCCGCGCTGGTCATCTTCGATGGCCTGACGGGCCCGCAAGTTAGTCCGATGAATCTGGCGGGCGTGGCGCCGTGGATTCACTGGCGCGGCGTGTTGATCCTGGGCCTGCTGGTGGCCGGCAACGTATTCTGCATGGCATGTCCGTTCACGCTGCCGCGGACGCTGGCCCGGCGCTGGCTGCCGAACGGCCGGCCTTGGCCGGCGTGGCTGCGGAGCAAATGGCTGGCGGCCGGTTTGATTGCGCTGTTTCTCTGGAGTTACGAGGCGTTCGCCCTGTGGGACAGCCCGTGGGTGACGGCTTGGATCGCGGCCGGCTACTTCGTGGGCGCGTTCGTCGTCGACAGCGCGTTCAGCGGCGCGGCGTTCTGCAAGTATGTTTGCCCGATCGGCCAGTTCAATTTCGTGCAGTCGCTCGTTTCGCCCTGGGAGGTGAAGGTACGCGAGCCGGCTGTGTGCGCGGCGTGCAGCACACACGAGTGCCTTCGGGGGAGTGCGACGATCCCTGGTTGCGGACTCGATCTTTTCCAGCCAGTCAAGCGTGGCAATCTCGACTGCACGTTCTGCCTCGATTGCGTCCACTCCTGCCCGCATGAAAATGTCGGCGTCCTGGCTGCGTTTCCCGGACGCACTTTGTGGAGCGATCCGTTTCGCTCCGGCATCGGTCGATTCAGCCGGCGGACCGACCTGGCGGCGCTGGTGCTGGTGCTGGTGTTCGGCGCGTTCGCCAACGCGGCCGGGATGGTGGGGCCGGTGGTTGGATGGCAGGACCGATTGCAGGGGCTGCTCGGAAGCCCGCCGCGGCTCGCAGTGACGACCGTCTGCTATTTCGTGGCGATTGTCGTGCTGCCGATCGTCGCCGTGGGCAGCGCTGCCGCCGCGAGCCGCGCGTGGGGCAGGCTGAGCGAAGATTGGACCGTGGTGGCGACGCGGTTCTCGTTTGCGCTCGTGCCGATTGGCTTCGGGATGTGGCTGGCCCACTATAGTTTTCATTTTTTCACGAGTTGGGACACGATCATCCCCGCCACGCAGCGATTTGCAGCGGATTGCGGTTGGAACGCACTGGGCGCGCCCCTCTGGCATTGTTCCTGCTGCCGGCCGGCGGCCGAATGGGTTCCGCATCTGGAAATTCTGATGCTCGATTTCGGCCTGCTGCTGTCGTTGTACACGGGCTTTCGCATCGCGGAGTCCAATTCGACGCCGGCTTCACGGGCCGTCAAGGCGTTCCTGCCGTGGGGCGGATTGATGGTGCTTCTGTTCGCTTTGGGTGTCTGGATCGTGTTCCAGCCGATGGAGATGCGCGGCACGCTGCCGGCCGCCGGATAGGACCGCGCTCAAATAGAAACAACGCGCAACATGCGATTGATCGCCAACATTGTGATCCTGACCTGGCTGCTCGTCGGTCCCTGCTCGCCTGCCGTGTGGGCGGATGGCGGAAGAGTCGTGCTTGTCGAGCTGCACGGCGACATGGAAGTTTCCGTGTTCGCGTCGCCCAATCCGCTCCGCGCCGGGCCGGTCGACATCAGCGTGCTGCTGCAGGATGCCAAGTCCGACCAGCCGGTCACCGACGCGCAAGTGTCGGTAGATTTGACCCAGCGCATGAATCCGAAGCGGCGGATTCACGCCGTCGCCACGAGCGCCGCCGCCACCAACAAGCTGATGCTCGCTGCGCTCGCGGAGCTGCCGGAGCCGGGCTGGTGGGATGTCGAAGTCCACTGCCACACGGCACACGGCGATTCCCAATCGCGGTTCGCGCTGGAAGCCGGCCGGCCGCTGCCGCGGTGGCTATCCGTGTGGCCCTGGTTCAGTTGGCCGTTCGGCGCCGTCATTTTGTTTGGCGTTCATCGCCTGCTGGTTTGGCGGCGGGAATCTGGCTCGGCGCGTTGACAACCCGTTCGCCATGCTAGCGCTGCCGTTTTCGGCCACAAATCATCGCCAGCGGCGATTCGTCGGTGTGAAACTGCGCAAGAAATCCGGCCTGGCGAGACGGGTGCGGTCGGGATAGTTCGGTTGTAACCGTTGTATTCGTGGTGCCGATAATGCCGTTGGTACCTGATTTTCCGATCGCGATTGCCCGAATCGCCAACCACTGAGCCAAGTCGTGGAATGCGTATTGAACGCCACTTTTCTGCGCAAAGCAATGCGCGGCAGCGACTGCCGTTGTTTGCCGTGTTGTCGTGGCTGATTTGCGCCGTGCCGATTCTCAGTTTGGCCGGCTGCACGTCGATCCCGGAGTACTTGCGCAATGGCTGCAAAGTCGGCCCGGAATACGGCCGGCCGCCGGCCCCGGTCGCGACGGACTGGATCGACGCCGCCGACCAGCGCGTCCGCGAGGATGACGGCGAAATCCACGAATGGTGGACGGTCTTCAACGACCCGGTGCTCAACGGGCTGGTGCAGAGCGCCTACCGGCAGAACCTGACGCTGCGCGAGGCCGGCTTCCGCGTGCTGCAGGCCCGCGCTTCGCGGGCGATCGCAGTGGGCGAAATCTTTCCTCAAGCCCAGTTCAATGAAGGCGGGTTCACGAGCCAGGGCGTGAGCGTCAACGTAGCCAACCGCCAGGCCACGCCGGAACGCTGGTTCGGACAGTGGGATTACGGCTTCGGGCTGGCCTGGGAGCTGGACTTCTGGGGCCGTTACCGACGGGCTGTCGAAGCGGCCGACGACGAGTTGGATGCCTCGGTCGAAGGTTACGACGACGTATTGGTGACATTGCTGGCCGACGTCGGAACGAGCTACGTCGAGCTGCGCACGCTCGAAAAGCGCCTCGAACTGGCGCGGGCCAGCGTAACCCTGTTCGGCCAGATGCAGGAGATTCCCAAGGCACGTTACGAGGCCGATGAAAACAACCGTGTGCCCTACGATCTGGCAACGGCCAACCTGGCGCAGGCGCAGGCGCTCGTGCCGCAACTCGAGATCCAACGCCGGCAGGCAGCGAACCGGCTGTGCATTCTGCTCGGTATGCCGCCGCGCGATTTGGAGCGGGGACTGGCCCAGGCGCCAATTCCGGTCGCGCCGGTCGACGTGGCGGTGGGCATTCCGGCCGACCTGCTGCGCCGCCGGCCGGACGTCCGCCGTGCCGAGCGCGAAGCGGCCGCCCAGAGCGCAAGGATTGGCATCGCCGAGGCCGACTTCTACCCGCAGATCGCGCTCAACGGCACGCTCGGCTGGTCGTCGGAGCAGATCGACGACTTGTTTACCGAGGGCTCGTTTCGCGGAGCGGCAGGCCCCAGCTTTCGTTGGGACATCCTGAACTATTGCCGGATTCGCAACAACGTTCGGTTTCAAGATGCGCGGTTTCAGGAACTCGTCGCCAGTTACCAACAGACTGTGCTCAACGCGAACGGCGAAGTGGAAAACGCCCTCATCGCTTTCTTGAAATCGCAGGAGCGCGTGAAGGCGCTGAACATTGCCACCCAAGCCTGGCGCGATGGAACAATCCTGCTCAACACTCAATACGAAGGCCAGTTGATCGACTTCACGGCCGTCGGCTACTTCCAACAAAATCTCCTGGAGCAGCAGGACGCGGCCGCCCAGGCCGAGGGCAATGTGGCGCTGGCGCTGGTCGCCGTGTACCGGGCGTTAGGCGGCGGCTGGCAGATTCGGTTGGGCGCGGGCGCAGCAGCGCCGGCTGTCGAGGTGCCGTTGATTGCACCGCCGGAAGCGATGGAGCCCTCGATAATGCCGCCCGGCGAAAACGCGGCCCCGCCGGGCGAGCCGTTGCCCTTGCTGGAGACCTCGCCCGGGGAGACGCAGTGAAATGAGATGGCGCACGTTTGCACCGTTGCTGTGCGTCGCCCTGTGCAGTGCGGCCACGGCGTCGGCAGCCGACCATTCGTGGTATCCAACGAATTACTGTTGCTGCAACTGCCCGGACGACTATTGCCCGAAGCCCTGGCCGTGCTGGCCATGTTCGCAGTGCTGTTTTGGGCCGGATGATTACTGCCGCAAGCCGCTGCCTTGTCCGCCGTGCCCCGAGTGTTGTCGCCGGCCCGACGACTATTGCCGCAAGCCGTTCTCCCTCTGCTTGCCGCTGTGCAGTCCGTCGTGGTACACGTGCGGTGATCCAAAGGGCATACGAGCGGCAGTCCGCTAGGCATTTCTCAACCGCTTGGGTGGCACGCCCAGAGCTCCGAGCGATGGACGTGGTGTAAATGAACTGCCACGCCCTTCGTCGAAACTCAGGGACGTGCCACCCCGCGTTACGTGGTTCCAACCGGTGAGCGTACGTCGCCGGCTATGGGTGGCTGCTTTGGGTTCGTGGCAGGCCCTTCGGTCGGCGCATGGTGGGGCGATTCCTTGATGTACTTGCTGATCACGTAATAGAACACCGGCGTCAGGAAGATGCCGAAGAACGTTACGCCGATCATGCCGCTGATCACCGCCGTGCCGAGCGAACGCCGCATCTCCCAGCCGGCGCCCGTGGCGATCACCAGCGGATAGACACCGAAAATAAACGCGAACGAGGTCATCAGGATCGGCCGCAACCGCAAGCGGCAGGCCTCCAGCGTGGCGTCGTGGTGGCTCATGCCTTCCTTGTGCTTGTCGACTGCATACTCGACGATCAAGATCGCGTTCTTGGCCGCCAGCGCCACCAGCACGACGAAGCCGATCTGGCTGAAGATGTCGATCGGTTTGTGGGCGATCCACACCAGGCCGGCAATGGAGCTCAACAGGCACATCGGCACCACGAGAATGATCCCGAGTGGCAGGCCCCAGCTCTCGTACAACGCGGCCAGCACCAGGAACACCAGCGCCACGGCGAAGCCAAAGATGAGGATCCCCGTGTTGCCGGCCGTCACTTGCTGGTAGGCGATCGTCGTCCAATTGTACGCCATGCCCGACGGCAAATTCGCGTCGCACAGCCGCTCCATCACCGAAATCGCCTGGCCGGAACTGTAGCCGGGCCGCGTGTCGCCATTGACCGCGGACGACAGCAGGTTGTTGTAACGCATCACGAAGACGGGCCCGGCCGTATCGTGGACCCGCATCACGCCGGCCAGCGGAACCATCTGCCCCTCCCGGTTGCGGACCTGCAGCAGCTTGAGATTCTCCACGTTCTGCCGGAAGTCGCCCTCGGCCTGCACGTTCACCTGCCAGATGCGGCCGAATTCGTTGAACTGATTGATGTACACCGAGCCCATGTTGGCGTTGAGCGTGGTGAACACGTCGTTGAGCGTGACGCCCATCTGCTTGGCGGCATCGCGGTCGATTTCGAGATAGAGTTGCGGGGCGTCGGCGCGGAACGTCGTGAACACGCGGGCGAGGCCCGGCTGAGCGTTCGCTTTGGCGACGATCGTCTCCGTGGCTTCCTGCAGGGCCTGCATCCCCATGCCGGTGCGGTCCAAGAGCTGCAGTTGGAACCCGCCCGACTGGCCGAGGCCGGGCACGGGCGGAGCGCCGAACACGGCCGCCCGGCAACTGAGAACTTTCCCATAGTATTCCCGGTTGAGCCGCTGGATGATCGCCGCGGCCTGGGTCTCCGGCGTCTTGCGGTGTTCAAAATCGTCGAGGATCACAAACACGGTGCCCCAACTGGACGAATCGCAGGCGAACACGGCCGAGTAGCCCGACACGGCCATCGCCGATTGGACCCCGGGCGTTTCGAGCGCGATCGCCACCAGCTTGTCGAGCGACTCCTGCGTGCGCTGCACCGATGCCGCATCGGGCAGGTCGACGTTCACCAGCACGTAGCCCTGGTCCTGCTCGGGAATGAAGCCGGTCGGCGAAGTCATGAATCCGAACACGGTGAGCACGAGCAATCCGGCGTACACCGCGAGCGCGATGACGCTAAACCGCAGCGCTAGTTTGACCAATCGTGTGTAACCATGGGCGAAGGAATCGAAGGCCTTGTTGAAAGCTGTGAAAAACCCGCCGAGAATCCGATTGACCTGTGGGCTGAAGCGCCAGCCGGCGATCGCTCCCGGCACGCCGAGCAGGATGCAGACGATCGCCGTGGCCGCATCCTCGCCGGCGACGTTTCGCAAAAATGACAGTCGTTCGAGGATCCCCACCAGGAAGTTTTCCACCAGCGGACTCAATAGGAAATACGACGCAACGCCAAAGAGCACGGCCACGCCCACGCGCGGCAATGCCTCCTTCGTGTCGTGCCCTTCGCCGTGCGGCTTGATCCAGGCCACCGCGCGGGCCGGGGCCATTGTGAGCGCGTTGGTGGCCGAGAATAACGCCGCCACGGCGATCGTCAATGCGAACTGGCGGAAAAACTGGCCGGTGAGGCCGGGGATGAACGCGGTCGGGATGAACACGGCGGCTAGCACCATCGTGATGCCGATCACCGGCCCCGTGATTTCGTCCATGGCCTTGATCGTGGCCTCGCGCGCGGGCAATCCTTTGCCCATCCAGCGCTCGATGTTTTCGACCACCACGATCGAATCGTCGACGACGATGCCCACGGCCAGCACCAGGCCGAACAGGCTCAAATTGTTGAGCGAGAAGCCGAGCCCGGCCATCACCACGAATGTGCCGATGAGCGCGACGACGATGTCGATGATCGGCAACAGCATCGCCCGCCAGTCTTGCAGGAAAGCCATGACCACGACGATCACGAGTGCGGCCGCGATGTAGATCGTCACGAATACGTCGTGGACCGAATGCTCGATGAAGGGCGTGGTGTCGTAGGCGATGCGATAGTCGACGCCGGCGGGGAAAGCCGCCTTAAGCTGCTCCATCTTCGCTTTGACGCCTTCGCCGACCGCGAGTGCATTGGCCGTGGGCAAAGCAAACACGGCCAGAGCCACCGACGGGTAGCGCTTCACGGTGCCGTCGACTCTGGTGGTGAGCGTGCAGCTGAGATCGGAGTTCTGGGCGCCAAGATCGAGCCGCGCCACGTCGCGTAGCCGGACGTACCGGCCTTCCTCGCCGACTTTGACAATGATCTCGCCGAACTGCTCGGGCGTCGACAACCGGCCCAACGTGTTGAGCACCAGTTGATAGTCCTGCCCGGCCGGCACCGGCTGCTGGCCGATGTTGCCGGCGGCAACTTCGATGTTCTGTTCGCCGATGGCGTCGATCACTTCGCTCGCGGTGAGGTCGAGGGCGGCCAGCCTCTGTGGATCGAGCCACGCCCGCATGCTGTACTGCCGCTGCCCGAGGAAATTCACGAGCCCCACGCCCGGCACGCGCGAGAGCTCGTCGAACACGTTGATCTGCGCGTAGTTGCTCAGGTACAGCGGATCGTAGCGGCCGTCGGGCGAGATGAAGTTGACGGCCAGCAGGATATTGGGCGACTGCATCTTCACGTTGACGCCCTGCTTCTGCACGCTTTCGGGCAACTGGGGTTGGGCCAGTTGCACGCGGGTTTGCACGAGCATCAGGGCCGTGTGGATATCGGTGCCCACCTCGAAGCTGACGGTGAGCGTGTACTGCCCGTTGTTCGTGCAGGTGGACGACATGTAGATCATGCCTTCCACGCCGTTGACCTGCGCTTCGATCGGCTGGCCGACCGCGTCGGACACCGTTTTGGCGCTTGCGCCGGGATACGAGACGGTCACCTGAATCGTGGGCGGCACGATCGGCGGGTACTGGGCGATCGGCAGCGAGAAGACGCACGCCAAACCCGACAGCACGATCACGATGGACAGCACCCAGGCGAAGATCGGCCGGTCGATGAAAAAGCGCGACATCGCGAACCCTTCCGTGCACCGTCAGACTGAGCGAGCTCAATTGGGCGCTGCGGCCTCCGCGGGCTTCTTTTCACTCTCGGCGCCGGCACCGGCCGGTTTCTCCACGAGCAGGGTCAGCATGTCGACGAGCCGGGGGTCGACTTTCGTGCCGGGCCGGACGCGCTGCAGGCCCTCGACGACCACTCTGTCCGTCGGCTTGAGGACTTCGACTTCGGTCGTAGAATCTTTGCCGGCGCCGGGCTCGGTGATTGTCCGATATCGCAAAACTTCCCGCAGGCCGTCTTGAATTTGCCCCACGTCGACGGCCCGGTATTCGACCTCGTTGCTGTCGTTCACGACGAGCACGAACTTCTGCCCCTGATTGGTCCCGACCGCCCGGTCGATCACCAAGAGCGCGTCGTGCGGGGGGCTGATGGGCACGCGAATCCGGCCGAACAAGCCGGCGCCGATGAAGCCGTCCTCGTTGGGGAACACGGCCCGGGCCCGCAACGAACCGGTGTTGGGGTCGAGCTGGTTGCTGACGAAATCGATCGTTCCCGCGATGGGAAAGCCCTGTTCCTCGCCGAGCGACATGCCGACGTCGACCGTCGACTCGCGAGCGCTTTTCATCTTGCCCTCGGCGATCAGTTTTTGCACGTCGAGCGCCGTGTTCTGGTCGACGTCGAAATAGGCCCAGATCGGCTTGGTCGACACGATATTCGTGAGCGTGGTCACGTCCTGCGAAACCAGGTTGCCGACGTCGACGAAGTGGCGATTGGCCCGGCCGCTGATCGGCGCCGTCACTTTGCACCAGCCGTAATTCAACTGGGCGTTCTCCAGCGCGGCCTCGGCCTGCTTGACGCTGGCGGCCGCCTCGTCCTTGGCGCCCAGCCGCTTGTTCAATTCCTGTTCGCTCATGGCGGCCGCGTTCGCCTTGCGGACCGCCGCCGCTATGTCGTAATTCGCCTGCGACTCGATGAGGGACGCCTTCGCGTATTCCAAATTCGCGGCGGCTTGATCGAGGGACGCTTTGTAGGGGCGATCGTCGATCTGGAACAGAACTTCCTCTTCCTTCACGTCGTCGCCGTCCTTGAATTCAATCTTGGTCAAGTATCCCGTCACGCGGGCCTTGACGTCGACCGACTCGACGGCCTGGGTCCGCACGGTGAACACCTGGTAGTTAGTGACGTTACGCTCGATGGGTTGGCTGACCAACACGACCGTGGGAGGCGTCGCCACGACCGGCGGATGTTTGGCGCCGCACCCGGCCGCCGTCAGGGCCGCGCACGCGAGGAGCGGAATGCAGATCTTGCGTTTGTGGTGGGCCATCTTCCTTGGCACCGTTTTTCGGGAAAACGTGGGTGGCTGGGGCAACGCCCCAGATGCCTTC
>JBIOWO010000295.1:0-10718 GCA_044868555.1 Lacipirellulaceae bacterium
ATCCTCAACATCGACGGCAACTACACGCAGTCGCCCACCGGCACGCTGGAAATCGAAGTCGGCGGATTGACGCCCGGCACACAGCACGACCAACTCATCGTCAACGGCAATGCCACGCTCGGCGGCACGATCGAATTTCCAATCATCGATGGTTTCGTCCCACAACTGACCGTACCCAATCAAGAGATCATCTTCCTGCAGGTTCAGGGCCCGGGCCACACCGTCTCCGGGGCGCCAGCAACGGTTCTCGCACCGAATTTACAAAGCGTGAATCCGAATTTGGGGTTTCGCGTCATCAAGAACGCGACAGATGTTCGGCTCCGCTTCCTCGAACCAACGGACATCCATTTTGTTGACAATACCAACCAAGCTGTCGACCCAGAGGATTGGAACGAGCCAATGAATTGGCTCGCGGGCGTCACAAATCGTCGTCCGGACGAAGCAGACATCGTCAATCTCAGCCGTAGTCAGACGGGGAACGTCGAACGGGTCGACGTAAAAGTGGCAAATGCTTCGACGTACGATCTAATGGTCCAGGACCAATCCAGCCCAATCACGGTGGGAGTTAAGAATGGTTTTACATTGTCGGCAGCAGTGGGCGACGTTACGATTGGCAAAAATGCGACCCTTGAATTGAACAACGGCAATCTGGTCGCCGCCAGTACACAGGCCATTGAAGTTGAAGGTGGCGGAATGCTTATGGGCAACGGCACCGTAAAGGCTGGTGACGTGTTGATATCAAACGGGACGGTCAGCCCCGGCATCACTCTCGGCCACCTCGACGTCGACGGCAGATACCTTCAAATGGCCGATGGCGTGCTCAAGGTTGAAGTGAACAGCGCCAGTGCCGGCGAGTTCGATACAATCGCCGTCACCGGCACCGCTCAGTTAGGCGGCACGTTGACGCTCGACGCTTCTGAGTTCATCAACTCGCAACCCGGAACACCGATCCAGGTCCTGACCGCCAGCAGCTTGATGGGCACCGAGTTCGACCGCGTGACAACGGTCGGCAGCGACGATATCTATTTCGCCGTTAACTACCTGGCATATGGCGCAGAGGTGTACGATCAGTTGCTGGGCGACATGGACCACGACGGCATTCGAGAGAATGGCAAAGTGGTGATGGGCACATTGACCTCGGATGACGACGTTGAGCTGTTTGCCATCGCTTTGGTCAACTCAAACAAATACATTACCGAATGCGCAAGTAGGGCCGGAGACAATTCTTTCGCTTGCCTGGACAAGGGGATTGGACCAGGCAGCCTCGATGGCTGGATCGAAGGTCCGGAAGCATTTGCGGCCAACGGCCGGCTGGATTTCGACGATATTGACGACTTCGCCGCTCTGATGGGATTGACGCCGTCGGCAGTGGGCGCCGCGATCGACGCCCAACTGCGGCTCGTGCCCGAGCCGGCGAGCTTGAACTTGGTTTTGTGGTCGGCATGCGTCGCCTTCGCTAACTTGCGGCGACTACGACGCAGCCGTAATCTAATTACTGTGGTTCCTCGTTCGACCAAGAGAAACGCCGCTTGATGCAACGCAGAAAGCTCACAACGCGACGGCAATCGGCGGGCGCTCTATCCTTAGCGGCGTTCACGCTCGTCGAGTTGTTGGTGGTCATCGCCATCATCGGCCTGTTGCTTGGAATCTTGCTGCCAGCCGTGCAAGCCGCCCGAGAAGCGGCACGCCGAAGTCAGTGCACCAATAATCTAAAGCAGATCGCGCTGGCGCTCCAAAACTATCATGGCACTCACGGCAATTTCCCCCCATCGACGCAATTGGTTCCCGACCCGGCGGAATCCAGTATCAGTTGGCGCGTCATGATCCTGCCGTACTTGGAGGAGACTGTCCTTTATAATCAGATGGGCGTAACGGGCGACGGACGTGCAGTCAATTGGTCTGCTAAAACACGAGCGATTGATGTCTACGTGTGCCCGAGTCGCGAGCGGCCAATTGTAAACGGTTCGACGCTCGTGATGGCGCACTACGCGGCAGTATCGGGGGCGTACCGCGGTAGCGACACGCTCAACCTGAGCGGCGATCCCATCTGCGGCGAAATCTACACCAACGGCGTCATGTACCCCGTCGGCCCGTACTACTCAAAGGGACCAGTGAGTATCGCGAAGATTGGCGATGGCACGTCGCACACGCTGATGGTTGGCGAACGACTTTGCAGAACTTTCAATTGGATGGACGGTGCTTCGTATGATGGACAACCGCCGACTCGCCTATGCACGGAGGCCGCAAAGAACATTCGTTTTGCGATCAACACGGTGGAAACCAACACCATGCTGATGAACGATTTGGTTTTTGATAGTAAGCACAGCGGCGGTGCGCAGTTTTGCCTCGCGGATGGCAGCGTGCAATTCATCCGCGATTCAATCGACTTCACGTTGTTCCAAAATTTGGCCACGAAGAACGACGGCGACATTGCACCTGGTCCGCAGGAATTCTGACGCATTGAAACCACGCGGTTGTCACGTCGGCGTCGCCTAGGGGGCGGCGTTAGTTGTGTCTGCGGTCTTCCGCGTCATCAACAGTGGCTCGCGGTCGGCGAGATAGCAGGCAAGTTCGTACAGTCCGATCGAATCCTGGGGAACATGGTTTTGGAAGTCCTCGCCGATTTGTTGAGCGCGATGAAGATTGTCGACGGCGCCCGCAATTCCCGCGAGGACTGCCGCATTCAATTCGGCTTCGAACCAGCCGGCGCGTAGCCGCGGATCATGGTTCTTATCGGCCAGATTGCGCGTCGCGAGCCGGCCGCTCTCAGCGTCATTCATTGCCCCAGCGCGGTCCGTCGGCGTCTTCAGACGGGCCAGCTGGAAGTTACAATCGGCGAGCGCGACCGCGTACTGTGTCGCCGCCGGATTCTGACTTGCCAATTGCGCGAGCAAATCGCGGGCCGCTTGATAATGACGGACGGCGTCGTACGTGCGTCCCAACGCATCGTTCATCACTGCAAGCGCCAGCTGCACGTGCACGCGTTGCTGGTCGTCTCCAGCTTGCTGCAATAGTTTTTCGAGTGCCGCTCCTTGGCCTGCAACCCTCGCCATGAGCGACTTGCGCGGTGGTGTCCCAGAGTCAGGCGGCCAGAGTTCCCACGGATTCGCCCGTCCCTCCCAAACATCGAGCGATTCGCGCAACTTCTTGATTTGGCTCGTATCCGCCTCATGCTCTGACGCCTGTTGGGCAATAACATGTTTGTTTTCCAGATTCAGCTCGTCCAGTCGACGTCGTTGCGTTTCGATAATTAAGGCCGACGTGGGCCCGGCAATAGCCAGGAATGCGGTCAACACCGAAGCGGCCGCCAGCGCGGGGTTTCTCGTCGACCAGCGCAATGCTCGCTCCGTCCGTGAAATGGGACGCGATCGGATTGGCTCGCCTTGCAAATACCGCCCAAGCTCGTCGGCCATGTCCTGGCCCGTCGCGAATCTTCGATTCGGATCGCGCTCCAGGCATTTCAAGCAGATGGTGGACAGATCGCGCGGGATATGGCGATTGAGTTTGCGCGGATCGGGGGCGTCTTCGGTAAGTCGCTGGTGGACCTGCATCTGCGCATTGCCCCGAAACGGCAATTCGCCCGTCAGTAATTGAAACAGCACTACGCCCAGCGAATAAACGTCCGTGCGGCGGTCCGTCCAATGGCCTTCGCCCGCCGCCTGCTCGGGCGACATATATGCCGGCGTACCGAGAATCTGTCCGTCGGCGGTCATCGTAATCTCGCCCACCTCGCGCTTTGCCAATCCAAAATCGGTAAGGTGCGGTTGGCCGGCCTCATCAATCATGATGTTCGACGGCTTCAAGTCACGGTGAATCACGCCTTGCTCGTGAGCATGATGCAAGGCCTCAGCGACTGGGATACAGAGTTCGGCGGCGTCGCGGAATGCGGGACGATTTCCAGTTAGCCAATCGGAGAGCGTTACTCCGCGCACAATGTCGCTTACGATGAACAGTGTGTCTCCATCGCGACCCACCTCGTACACCGGAACAATGTTCGGGTGCCGAAGTTGCGCCGCGGCCCGCGCTTCGCGAAAGAACTGGTCAATCTCGGCCGGCGAAAGTTGTCCGCGACGCGGGATTTTTACCGCGACGACACGATCAAGTTCGCGGTCCCGCGCCTTCCATACGGTTCCGAACCCGCCGAGTCCCAGGCGGGAGATCAAGTCAAAGCGACCAATCGATTTCAACGGGGCCGCCATCCGCGTGGACTCGTCCCGCATGACCAGGCTGAAACTGCTGCCACAGCTGCTGCAACAAATCTCGTCATAAGGGGTGTCAGAAACCACCTCCACAGGGTTGCTGCAGTGCGGACAACGAATGTGAAGTCCGCGGGAATCCTTTTTGCTTGACCGATGTTCGATGGTCGGTGCGTTATCAGCTTCGCTTGGACCCTTAGCACGCGCGCGCGCACCGGCAATGATTCGCAGCTTTCGAAGCTCATCGCCTAACTTCGGCATTAAATCGGGGTGGGCCGCAATGAGAGCTTCATCATCCACGTCTTCGCCGGAAGAGCGGCGGCGAAGACAGTCGTCCAACACGTCACGAATGCGCCCACGCATTGAACTGTCGCCGCCATGACTTAGATGTTGTTCAGCAGACATGCGACAGATTACTACTTGACGGACGACGCTATTGAGAACTCAACCATCTCGATGATCGACCCATCGCCTCGGCGAGACTCTTCTTGCCGCGATGGATCAACCCGCGGACTGCGTCAGGCGTGCGGCCCATCTCTAGGGCGATTTGCGCGACGTCCTTTCCGTGCAGGAAGTTCGCGCGAATCGCGTCGCGCTGGTCCTCAGGCAGTCCGGCCAAAGCCACTTGCAGCGCCTGCTCTGCTTCCCGCCGCGCGGCCGACTTGTCGGGCAGGTTACTGTCCTGGCAGATCAGGTCGAAGAGCGTTGCCATGGTGCTGGACTGGGCCACATCGGCGGCGGTAACCTGGTGACGATCGCCGCCCCGCTTTTTGCGGCGAATACGCTTCAGCGTGTCCGTCGTGCGATGGTCGGCAATCGTCTTTAACCAGGCGACGAAACCGCCATCGGCGCGATATTGGAAGTGGCGAATGTCGCGGAACGCTTGGGTCATAACATCTTGCAACAGATCTTCAGCGCCAACGTGCTGCCGGACGTCGGCTGGAATCTTCGGCTCGACGTAGCGTTCGAGCGTTGAAAAATTTTCAAAGAGTAGCTGTTCCAGGGCGGCAGAATCGCCCGCAATCGCCGCAGCTACCAGTTCCTTTTCCGCGACAGATTGAGACATCGCGTCACTCGCGGGGTTTTCCCAAATTCCTTACCACTCAATTCTAATCCTGGCTATTGAGCGATAGCAAGCAGGCGGTGACGAGCTTGGCCACGGCAGCAGCTTCTGGGTGGCTGTCGACTAAGAAAAGCTCAGTCTCCAGCGCGCGCGGCCGGTTGGACCATCGCTTATACACTTGAACCCAATTGGGTTGATCAAACAGCGTGTCACGAAAGGGGTAAGCCATGTTCGCCTGCAAACTAACTCATGCGTGTGTCCTATGGGTGGCAGTATTACAAGCGACCGCTGTGGCTCAGACGGAACGTTACAGCGGGCCGCCTGGAGGTCATTTCCCGCCGGTGCCTCCGTACCCGCCGGACATGTTCTTCACGTATGACCATGCTTCGACGGCGATGGAGGGCGCCCTGCGCGGCATGGCAGCCCTGAGGTATGCCGACGGAAGTTACTTGGTCAATGCCAGCCAAGCGGCAATTCTGCGTGAACAGGCCCGATGGCTGGCACTCGACAACAAACGACGATGGGTCGAGTATCGCATCGGGTTGCGGATCTGGCGTGAGTTTGAGCGGCAAGCTCGCGTCACCAAAAAGCGCATCAAGAATGAAACAAATCGCGCGGCAAAGTTGGCCGTCTACCGGCTTGATTCAAACGAGCTCGATCGCATTACCGGTCGCATTTCCTGGCCACAGCTGTTACAAGCTGCCGCGTATGACGACCTGCGTCGGAAAGTGGACGTGTTGTGCCGTCACAAAGGGGCTGGATACGACTTACCGGCAGCCGTCGCGAAGTGCGAGATCAGCGAATGCGTGGAGCGACTGCGACGAGCATTGCGGGCTGACCGAAGTCAACTGGACAAAAGCGAATACCTTGCCGCCCAAAACTTCCTTTGTGGTCTGAAGTATGAGCACCAGTAGTTCACGCAAATGAATTGACACGGCTGCGCACGACCCCGGGACGTCCGCCGGCGCCTCCTCCGGCGAAGCGTTCCGGGGTTCATTGCGTGATGCTGGAAGACCACGGGCACTCGATCTTGGCCGGAAGGCGTAGTCTCTCGCAATGAATACGACCTCGGAGAGATTGTGATTCCCAACCTTCGTCCCAGTCGAGCGCGACTATTTTGGGACAAGTCGAATATCGACGCTCATCTTGAATTGCGAAGTTATCGACTTGAATGCGGGCGATTCGCGCATGGAATTCAACCAAAAAACTCCTCCATTTGTTACGGGTAATGCATCTTGCCCGCTTCCAGCAATGACGACAGCCGATAGTGACCGCAAGGCGTGTTACGGATTGTAAGTCCCCGAAACGCGCCCAAGGTCCAGTGAATTTGATACGGCGCAGTAGAGCCCCGATTTTGTCGACGCGCCCACCAGAATGTCGTAGACGGGGCAGCTTTCGATCGCTTGGTACATCCGCCAGCAACGTGCTATAAAGCCATCATACCGGTTTGCGCGTGAGACTGGTCAACAACCCACCGTTGTTCGCTCAGGTTTGACCGGTGTTCTTGCAACCGCGGGCGAAATGGTCGGCGTCTCAGCCATTCGACCGCGCACGCGAATCTTCGCCATTTAGTTGCCGTCCCCGTCGCGGCGTGGCACGCTCATCCGCTGGCCCACTTTGGGTCGGGCGTCGCCACGGCGGCGGAATCGTGATCCTTGTTATCTCAGCGAAAGGAGCCTCCCACCATGACGACTGCTACCCAGACCGCACGTAGCGGCCAAGCCACCGGCGAACAGACGCCGAAGCGACCTGAACGGCTGTTTCGGGTCGGCAGTAGTTGGGCCACCATTTGGTGCAATGAATTGCGCCAGGATGCAGGTCCGAACCAGCAGACGACTCGGCTGGTCCGTTCGGTCAATCTTGATCGTCGGTTTTGGAATCCGAAACTCAAGGAGGGCCAAGGCGATTATGACTCGTCGTCGAGCTATGTGCTGGGCGACGTGCACAATGCCATCGCCGCCTTGCAGTTGGCGGCCGATTACCTGAAGAGCGTCGAGGCCGACGTGACGCGCGATTAGCTCGTCTCGCGATCGCAAGGATGCGATTCACTCAAGCGACCAGTCTCCCGGCGAGGCTGGTCGTTTTCTTTTGCCCCACCGCGGCGATGTCGGCCGATGTGGAATTAAGCGAACTTCTGCGACTGGCTACCGAATATCCGGAATTGTTAAGGGCCAGGCCCAGGTGTGCGAAGAAGGCTCAATACTTGAAAATCCCAATAAACACTTGCGTTAATATGATTGCAAAGCTACTCAGTCATTTGTCCGTTCTCTCTGGCGAAGCCGGCCGCGACACAGCCAATCAAGAGTAGCGGTGATTTGGTACTACGGTACCGTAACGGCGATTGACGGAGGCGCGCAGACGCACAGCGTGACGACAAACAATCCGGTGCGGCTAATCATATACGGATTCCTTTGCACGAAAAAGCGTCAACGCGTCGCACGACCATCGCTAGAGCCGCCAGTATCGCCAGCAAACTGGTCGCTGGTTCGGGAACGCCGGCGGCTGTCGCGGCCGAGCTGCTCGCTGTGCCGCTGCCGGCGGTTTGGCCGAAATGCGCTCGCCAGAAGTTGTAGTCGCCGGCGTCGACAACATCGTTGCCGTTGCCGTCTGCGGCGAGACCGGTGCCTGCTTGTCCGAGCGTGTCGCGTCACACCGTGTAGTCGGCTGCATCGACGGTGCCGTTGTTGTTGTAGTCGCCCGGGACGCCTGGGGCGGGCGGAACTGCGACGACCTTTAGAACGACGCTTGCGGGATTGAAAATCAGGTCATAATACGGGTCATCGGCCGCCGTCATTAGTAATCCGTTCGTGTTGTTGACCGTGGTGGCTGCAAGGATCGTGAATGTGTCGTTGATGTTCGGGACGAAACCGCCGAGCAGCGACACGTTGACTTCGCCATCGAGGAAGGCCGTGCCATTGACGACGAGCTTGTCAAACGCGCCGGCGGCGGTTCCGCCCAACTCCACGGCCAATTTGCCGCTAGTATCTTGCGTGTAGTTGCCGTTCATCGTAAGCGTACCGGTCGAGTTCCCCGGAGCGACGGTCCCTCGATTTGACAGGTTCGTGCCGCCGAGGTTTAGTGTGCCGCTGCCACTAATTACGCCACTGAGAGCGTTAACGAAGCTTGCACTGGAGACTTGAAGCGTACCGTCCACGGCGAGTTTGCCCTGGTTTACCGTGTTCGCTGAGATTGTTCCGCCAGTATTCACTGGTGCTCTCAGCGTTTGCCCCGGCCCGATGGTCAGCACCGGGTTAATACCACTGTTGATGTTGATCACATTCCCAGTGGGACTATTCGTGGCGAACAACACCTGGCCGGTCCCGCCGAGCGTGACGTTGCCAGCAATAGACAAGCGAGCATCGCCTGCCGCAGTATCGTTGAGCGAGATCGTGGCGTTGTTCGTGACCGTGTTCTTCAACACCAGCGCGGCACTGGTATCAATACGCGCGGTCACTGTGCCGGCCAGCGTCACGCCGTCCAACGTGCTCGTGCTCTCCACGGGAGATACTGTCCCTGACCCATTGATCGTGCCGCCCGCGATCGTCGCGCTGATAAGTGACAGACCGACCGACTCAACCGTGATGATCCCCATGTCATTGTCGACGGTGCCGTTCAGCGTGCGGGTTCCTCCATTATCCGTGACAAACTGAATGAGACCGCGATTCGCTAATGTACTCGATGCAACAAGGGACGCATTGTGCGGCGAGCCGAGCGTATCGGATCCCACAAGAATCGTGCCATTGTTGGTCGTGTTGGCCAACGATAGGGTGGCGTTTCCGAATGTGTCCGTCCCGTATACCAGAAGAAGACCGTTCTGATTGAACACGGACATACCAGATCTGCACTTTCGGAGAAAGTTTCGGTAATTGATATCCAATAAAAAAGGCTCTTCCATCATGCTGCGGTTGCTAAACAAGCTGCACGATGGAGGAGCCAAGGATGGCCGAGTCGAGATGTCGTTGGCAGTGCCCTCAGCAGTGGTCGGAGTGGAGCGAATGGCTGGCAGTCGGGCTGCACGGTGCGCATCGTTGGCGGTTGCCCGTGCTGCTCGTAGGCATCCTGTTTGCCCACGGACGCCGCACGGTGACCACCTGGCTGCGCTCGGTGGGGATCAGCGACGACTTCGACGACTATTATTACTTCCTGGCCAGCGTTGGACGCAAGAGCGAATCGGTGGCCACCCAACTGCTCCTGTTGATGCTGGCGAATGTGCCGTTGCCCGAGCGGCTGCTGGCAGTGATCGACGATTCGCCCACCAAGCGTTATGGGCCCCAGGTCGAAGGGGCCGACATCCATCGCAACCCGACGCCCGGTCCGGCGGACCAGAAATACGTCTACGGCCATATCTGGGTCACGCTGTCGTTGGCCGTGCGGCATCCGCTCTACGGCGCATTGGCGTTGCCGCTGCGAGCGATGCTCTATGTCCGCCAGCGGACGATGACCAAGATTCCCCCGCATCGCGGTTGGCGATTTCACACCAAGTTCGAGCTGGCGGCGAAGTTGGTGGAGTGGATCGCGCCGATCGTAAAAGAGGCTGGAAAAACCCTGTGGATCGTCGTCGATGGCTTCTACACGAAATGGCCCTTCTTGAAGCGCGCCCTCTCGGCGAGCGTCGTGGTGGTTGGTCGCTTGCGAAAAGATGCGGCGCTGCGGGATCTGCCGCCGGTCTGCGCGAGAGGCCACCAGCGCCGTCGTGGACGCCCGCGCAAGTACGGCCAGAACAAGATCAGCCTGGCCAAGCGGGCCGGGCAGAAGCGTGGTTGGCAAACCGTCGAGTGTACGTTGTACGGCCAGCGGGTCACCAAGACCACGAAGACATTCTGGGCCACCTATCGTCCGGTCCGAGGTCTGATCCGAGTCGTGCTGGTGAAGGAAAAGCATGGTTGGTTCGCTTTGTTTTGCACCGATCCCCATGCCAGCGTCGTCGAGATTCTGGAGGCCTTTGCCGACCGAGCTACGATCGAACAGGACTTTCACGATGTGAAGGAAGTGTGGGGCGCGGGCCAGCAGCAGGTCCGCAACATCTGGACCAACGTCGCCGTGTTTCAACTCTGCCTGTGGATGCATACCCTGGTGGAATTATGGGCCTGGAACCGCAGTCACGACGAGTTGGTCGATCGCAGCCCATCGCCCTGGGACGATCCGCAGCGCCGGCCTTCGCATGCCAACCGGCGCAACGCCTTGCGCCAACAAATCATCCAACACGAATTACGGACCATTACCGCCGTCTGGCGGCTCCCTCGAAAAATCATTCAACTGACTGAACGCCTCATGGCGCTCGCCGTTTAACCTAATTCAGACATCCAAAAGTGCAGTTCACTTTGGCTCGCGATCTAATTCTTGCACCCTACGGCGGGCCGCAATCTTGGACCGCAAACTGGACCTGATCTCTCGCACGGCGAATACTGTGTTAGATTTGTTGAAAGAGCGTCGCAGCAGTCGCGTGGAATGGTATATCG